>CAYGHZ010000107.1:0-7636 GCA_964349635.1 uncultured Candidatus Marinamargulisbacteria bacterium | reverse complement strand
GCTATGGCAGGTTTAGCCATACCAAATTTAATCCTGAAAATGCGCTATGCGCGCAGAAAACAGAAGTTTGGCGAGCAGCTTTTAGATGCCATTAATATGCTTTCCAGTTGTTTAAAAGGCGGTTTAAGCCTGATGCAGGGTTTTGAGGTATTGGTAGAGGAGATGCCTGCGCCGATGAGCCAGGAGTTGGGTTTGGTGGTAAGAGAGAATAAGATGGGTATTTCTTTAGAAGAAAGCCTGAAGCGTTTAAATAAAAAAATGAATAGTCTGAAGAAATGTTTTTTTGTCTTCGCGGGGTTCCTTTTCTTCGCGGCAATTCTGGGGTCGTCGATTTATCTGGCACGGTTTTCATTGCTTCGCTGGGCCGGCCATCATCTCGTTTATACGACCGACCTGAAGCCTTCGGACGCAATTGTGGTTTTGGGAGGCGATCCCACTGAAAAACGCCTTGAGAGGGCCGTATCATTATATAAGCAGGGCCTTGCCCCGCTGTTTGTTATTGCGGCAGGAGTGCGAGCCGGAGATCGATCGTATGCGCAGTGGATGAAGCGGCGCGCAATGGTATTGGGGGTTCCGGTCCGGGCGATATTGGTAGACACGAGATCCGAAAGTACCTACGAAAACGCGCAAGAGTCGTTGGCGTTGCTTAAAGGACGATCTGTCCGTCGCGTGATTCTGGTTACCTCAGATTTTCATACCCGCCGTTCGTATAATGTGTTTCAAACCGTGTTTAAGGACTCCGGAATTGAACTGTTGGTTGCCGGCTCCGACGATGGCATCGACTATGACGAGTGGTGGCGTCACGAGTCGATGGCCGAGGACGTGGTGATCGAGTGGGTCAAGACGGGGATTTATTGGTGGAGAGGACGTATTTAATTTAACGTTGTTGTAACTGTCCCTAATAATGTCCCGTCGTCGCTGGTCAAATCCCAAAACATCACGCCGCCCAAACTATTTTGATTTACATAGTTAACTTTTGCCTGAATTGATTCCGGATCGTCGTAGCTGATAAACACCTTTTTATCGGCGCTGTAAAGATACGGAACCTTGGCGTTGGCATCGAAATACCGGGTATAGCCCTTATCGATGTAGTTGTTTTTAATATCTTTGTAGTCTAGAACGCCGCCGTCCCAACTACCCGGGCCCGCATCCTGGAACGATTGGAACAAGGAACTGCTGCCGACATTGGCATAGGAACGACCATAAAACGCCAATCCAACAACTATTTTTTCCGCAGGCACTCCCAAATTCAGATAGGCTTGCACCGCGCCGCTTACGTTATAGGCGGCGTTTGACGGATCGGCCGCGGCGGCAAATAAAGGCGCATTGAAATGCGTCGTAGTTTCCCATGTGCCATGAAAATCGTAAGTCATAATATTAAACCAGTCCAAATAGGGCGCCATGGCCGACAGCTGGTATTGACTGGCGACCCGATCATAACCGGCTGAGGAGGCGACGGTGATTAGATAATCGCGACCAGTGCTATTTTTGAGCGCGTTGAGCTGGCTTCGTATTTCGGCCAACAGCAACACAAAATTAGCGCCGTCAGAGGCGGATCCTCCCGCCAATCCGCCGCCGCCGGGATATTCCCAGTCGAGGTCGATGCCATCAAACTGATACTTGAGCATCAGATTAATCGCTGAGGCGGCAAATTTCTTGCGAGCCGCATCCGTCGCAGCCGCCGCCGAAAACCCGTCAGACCATGTCCACCCGCCGATCGACATCAGAGTTTTTAATCCCGGATACGCCTGTTTCAGCTTAATCAATTGATTAAAATTTCCCCGCAACGCGCCGGCATCCCAACTGTCGCCCGGATAAAACTTATCGATATCCGCATACGGATCGCCTAAAACAACCTCGTCATTTTGGATATTAAAGAAAGCATAATTCACATGAGTGACTTTTTTCCCTTGATCCAGCAAGGCCTTCAGGTCGCTAACCTGATAGTTACGGCCATACACCCCCCAAGCCAGAAAATAGGCGACGACCTTTTTGCCGGTTATAGAGATAGGCGCAGGAGTTACCGGGGTTGGAGTGCTGATCGTAAAATAGATTGTTTTGGTATCGGAATTAAGGCCGTTGGCGGCGCTGACGACCAATTTATGGCTACCGGTGGACGAAAAAAGAGTCCCTAACGTATACGAAGCGCCATCGATTTTGGCCGTGATCACCGCGCCTGAAACAGCGGTGGCGTTAATTAAGACCTGCGACGGATAGCTTCCACCGTCGGCGACTCCGGAAACCGAGAGATTTAAATTGACTGGAATACTTGGGGTCGTCGGGGTGGTTGTCGCGGCGCCGGTTTCTTTCCAAAGCAAACCGTTGGTTTTATCGGGCGACCAGTTGGGATCGTAACTGGTGTGCGCCTGCAAACAGGAATAGGACTTGCCCAAGTACCCGACGTTGGCTCCTGTTGAATAAGCCGTATTAAGCGTCCACTCGTACAAGGCGACAGAGGTGTTGGCGGTTGGGGCTGTTGGCGCAATCGGCACGACGGTGGTTCCGGAATACGTGCCTTTGGCAATCCATAAGATCCCCAACGTATTTAACGGCTCCCACTCCGGCGCATACGAGACGTGGCTTTGCAAACACTCGTAAACAGCGGCATTGCGGTAGACGCGATCGCCTTTTTTATAGGGGGCATTAAGCGCCCACACAGGTAAATCCGTACTGGTTGTGTCGGCGACCGCCTGCCCCGGATTAACGGCAGACAAGGTAGTATTCCCGTCTACTTTTTCCAGTCTAAAAATCAACGGAATGGAGTAGTTGCCGGGAACGGAGTGATACAAATTTGCCTGCAGCTTATACGCATACCGGTAAAAATACTGGCTGGCCTGAAAATTAATTGTTGTGACAGAGGACACGGAAGTAGATAACGAGCGAAGCGCCGCGGCATTCCCGCTGGGATCTAATTGCACGAGGCGAACAGGAAACGGAGCCGCCGTTTCTAAAGCGGCCTTGACCACCAAGGCGGAAACATTGGCGACCTTCGCCACGTCATCAATCATAAAATTCGCATCGAGATTGCCGCTTATGTCTTGCCAGCCGTCCACTTGGGTAATGGCCTCCGGAAAGCTAAGCAACGCGACGTTGGAACGGATCAACATCATCTCTTGCGAAACGGACTGCGTCTGTATCGAGGCGGAGCGAATCGGGCGGTTGGCGCCGATGGTGATTTGGTAGGTAAGTTTAGATTGTTGAATGTGGGAGGATGTTGTGGAAGACGATGAATCAGAAGTCAGAATTTTAGTCAATTTGGAGCAGCCTGAAAGTACAAGGACAGAAGATAAAAATGCCGTACAAAAAATCAGTCTTACATTCATAGGGGCCCCTCTTATTGATATATAATTAGAATTCTAGCAAGATTATCGGAACCAAAGGAGAAATAATTTCAACCGATGGATACGCTGTCGCACGGTCTTTGGGGCTCCTATTTTTTCGGCAAAAAAAAGCGCCGGGATTTTTGGGCCGCGTTTACAATCGGGATGGCTCCCGACCTGCTTTCCTTTGGCGTATTCTTTGTCACAAACCTGTTGGGTATTACCCAAGCCCCAAATTGGAAAGCCGGCCCGCCCGATCCGGCGACGATTCCGCAGTACGTCCATGGCGCCTACAATGTGACGCACAGCTTCGTTACGTTTGGGATCGTGTTTTTAGCCATCTGGTTATTTCGAAAAAAACCATGGATACCCCTTTGGGCCTGGGCGCTACATATCATAATGGATATCCCCACCCACAGCCGCCAATTTTTCCCAACGCCCTTTTTGTGGCCGTTGTCCGACGTGACAGTGGACGGCATTCCCTGGAGCGTCTGGTGGATCTTTTTCCCGAACTTAATTTTGCTGATCATTTTATATGTTTGGAAATATAAAAAAAGTGAACGCGCAGCCTAATCCATTTTCCGCGCCGGAACCATGGGAACTCGTCGCCACCGGCTACGAAGCAACCACGATGGCGTATCTTGGCAAATACACTGAGCGTGCGATACACCACCTGCAAATCCAAGATGGCGCAACCGTATTAGATGTTGCTTGCGGCCCGGGAACAGTCACCCGCCAGCTGGCAAACAGAGCATCATTCATCACGGCACTCGATTTTTCGCCCAACATGATCGCGCTTCTGGATCGGTATTTGGTAAAAAATAAAATTAAATCTGTCCGGACGATGGTGGGCAATGGGCAAAATATCCCCCTTAAAGATAGCCAGTTTGATCATGCCATTAGCATGTTCGGCTTAATGTTTTTCCCCGATCGCATTAAAGGCTTTTCTGAGCTATTCCGCCTATTAAAACCCGGTGGATCCGCCGCAGTTTCGTCCTGGGCGCCGGTCGATCAATCTCCGGCCATGAGGCTGATGTTTGGTGCGCTGCGAGCCGCCAATCCCGACATGCCCGCCCCGCAACGCAACGCCGAAACCCTGGAAAACCCGGACGTTTTTAAAAGAGAGATGGAAAAAGGCGGGTTTATCGATGTGTCAGTTCATCGTGTCACCTGTGACATGGAGGCCGAATCCTTGGACGAACTATGGAGCGGCTTCGTGCGGGGCAGTGCGCCGATTGTGCTATTGCGTAAGAAAGTGGGGGAAAAGAAATGGTTGGAGATGGAGAAAAAGGCATTGGCCTATATTTCAGAAAATGTGGCGGCTTTTCCGGTGAAATTGGGGTCGGACGCTTGGATTGGGGTGGGGAGGAAAGTGGAGAAAAATATAACTTAAGCCAAAAGCAGCGGAATTTTATATTTCTTTAAATGAGAATCATGGCTGATCAAGGTTAATCGTTCGTGTTTCGCCTGAGCAATCAACATCCGGTCAAACGGATCGCGATGGTGCATTGGCAGGGTTAATAATGTATCGACATGGTCAAAGGTGATGGCAAGTGGTGCAAACTTTTCGTTATCTAAAGCCGCTCGAAAATTATTTGGAATTTCAAGTTTAGCGAGTTGCTGTTTGATGCGTATTTCCCACATCACTACGGCGCTCAAAAAAACGATACTATTGCCGCTGGAAATAATGTCTTTCACTTTTTCCGAAAGGCGAGGTTCTCCATTAAGCCACCACAAAACAACATGGGTATCCAATAAGTAGTTCATTGAGCAACGATACCAAAAGCGGCTGCTATGTCATCAGGAAGCGTTTCAAAGTCATCCGAAATGCGGATCTTGCCCTTCAATGCGCCCGGTTTTCGACGAACATCTTTTTTGACAAACGGGATCAATTTGGCCACCGGATAACCTGCTTTGCCGATAATGATTTCTTCACCATGTAAAACGCGTTCCACGAGTTCAGAGAAATGTGCTTTTGCCGTTGAAATATTTGTTACAACCATACTCACCCTCCACTTGTAAAAATAGTATGGTCAGATCAGACCAGGCCTGTCAAATAATTAATTCCCTTTTTAAGAAGATTTGAAACCTTTTTTGCGTCGGATGCGGTTATTTTATGGGTACTTTTTGCCAGATGATTATCCAAAAAGGCAGCCATTGGCAGTTCAAACACACCCGCAAGCCGGGCCGTGTCACAATCGCAGGAAGTCCAAATGACGATATTGCAAAAGGGACATTGAATAGTGTATTTAAACAGGCAGGCTTAAAAGGATGATGAGATGAGCAAATTCTTGATTGTTATCGAAAAAGAAGGTAGAAATTATTCGGCATATTCACCGGATTTGGACGGCTGTGTTGCGACAGGCAAGACGATGGAAGACGCTGAAAGCAACATGGTTGAAGCAATTCAAATGCATGTCCAAGGCCTAATCGAAGATCGTCATCCCATCCCCAAGTCACACTCGCACGCGGAATTTGTAGCAATCCCATAGGTAGAAGGCTGTTAAGAGCAAAAGTTTCGACAACAGCTTAAAATTCATCAACAAGAGTTACGGAAGTAGCCAGTTTGGGTGCTGATTAAAGGGAAGCCCGCTGAATTTTGAGTTATCTTCGGATAGATTTGGAAAGCCAATCGATAAATTGAGTCACTACATCTTTATGGCGTGCGCCGCACAGAAACAGGAAAGTTTTTTTGGTTTTTAAAAGCTGGTGACGATTGAAGTTTCGCTGAAGCTTTGAAAAAGACAATCGGTTAGTAATCGAGTTATAAAGTTCAGAGAATTCTTGTCCTCGATGGAAATAATTTCGTCCCCTGCGTTCCATTATGGTCAGAAATTTTTGCGTCCAGGGAGAGTTTTCCGCGCCCAGTAAGTGATTGGCAGCGTTAAAATCGCCGCGCAATAGATCGTTTACAATAGGCATGACACTTGAGTAATCGTCTCGAAATGCAAGGGGAAACTCAATCGGATTTACCATGTCAGATATGTTGAACCAAACTCGGGTAAATTCTTGCGCAGTGCCGTGCCCATGATTGACGGAATGATATGCGTTTGACCAAAAGACTTGGTGCGGGGGCAATTGAATCGTGCGTTCAGGATAACCATCCTGAAGGATGGCCAAACCCACCGGGTGTCGAAACAATTGAAAATTGAATTCCTCGGACGGCCATCCGTTTTCTTGAAATGCTCGTTTTGTGGCTAACGAATGCGCCGGAGTTTCGAACGGGTCAAGCCCGACAATCGGACTCGATTCAAGCCAGCGCAACAACATGCTGTTTTCGCAGCCGTCTTCCCGGCCTCTTTGTAACCCTTCCGACATTACCACAATAGACTCAGGTGCGATGTGATCGGCATGCAATGTGGCTTGAAGATCGATAATAGCCTCAACAGTCTGGCTATTTTGATGTGACCCCACAATGGAAATAACGCGATGATCTCCGACTACGGTTGTTTCAACCTGAGGAGCGCCCATATCTCGGCACCTGATAATAGAGTTATCACTTGCAGCGGCGGATACAAAAATTACGGGAAGGATCGAATCCAAGTTGCTTATCAACAAAGCTGCAAGCAGCGCAAATAGAATAAGTAATACTCGTTCAGAGGTGGAGAAAGACTCTCTGCTTTTTACCGCGACTATTTTTTTGGTCATAAGCGCCATTCGGTTAATTATCGATGGACTGCGCTAGGTAAATTCACCCAATTCCTCCCACCTCCCAAATTTTTGCTCAAGCTGCTTAGAAATCTCCGCCAGCCGTTTCCCCGCTTTTTCATACTCCTCGGGAGTTCCGGTGGCGGATGAAAAAAAGTCCGTTAGTTTTGCTTTTTCCGATTCCAATCGTTCGATCTCGTGTTCGAGTATTTTGAATTCCTGTTGCTCTTTGTTATTCAGGCGTTTTCTTGCGGTGGCTTCGACGGGCTCAGCCACCGGACCCTGAGCTTGTCGAAGGGGCCGGAATTTCGCCAGATCTTTCAACGTATCAACATAGTCCGTGTAGCTTCCCCAAAAATGCACAATTTTGCCGCCGCCCTTGAAAATCAAAAGTTGGTCAACGACGCGATCCATAAAGTATCGGTCATGAGAAATAACAATTACGCAGCCTGCAAAGCTCAAGAGAAAATTTTCTAAAATCGAAAGCGTCGTGATATCCAGGTCGTTTGTCGGTTCATCAAAAAGCAAAAAATTGGGATTTCCCAGCAACATGCAGACCAAATCCAACCGCCGCCGCTCGCCGCCGGACAATTTGCCCACAGGAGTCGAATGGCTTCCTGCTGGAAACAAGAATTTTTCCAGCAGTTTGACCGCGGATAATTGCGTCC
>CAYGHZ010000106.1:0-7736 GCA_964349635.1 uncultured Candidatus Marinamargulisbacteria bacterium | reverse complement strand
GATGTTTTATCGGGCTAACCCGCCCTCACCCGCATCCAATCCGCAAACAACTTCCCATCGTCAACCTGCCCCAACGCATGCAAATCTACGCCAAAAAAGTTGTCCTGACCGATCGCCGTCGGATTGGCTCTGACAAATTCCCGCAGCGCTTGAACATCGCCGCGTTGCAATCCCATATGCATGGCATCAACTACACTGTCGTCCAGACTCGTTTGAATCTCGCCAACGGTTGTGTCTTGGGCGGCTGACCTGGGGATGCTATCCATCAACTTGGTCAATGCCCGATGCTCGGCCATCATTGCGCTAACCTGAGAATCCAGCGCCCTAATTTGACCGGCTTGGGCGGAAAGCGCGGGACCTCTCAGTCTTTCCAGCTTGAAGACAGTCGCTTTCGCTTCGCGAATGGTGGCGCTTAAGAGTTTGTGCCGATCCGCAAGCTGTACCACCGTCATATTTTCCGGGTTTTGAACACCGCATGCCCTGAGCGCACTTATAGACCGGTGGATCGCGGTAGACTGGGTGACCAACGTCTCTCGTTGCACCCGGGCGGCATCTGCTTTTTTCTGTTGTACATGGTTATAAATGCCAATGCCGATTCCCACCAAAAGCCCCACTCCCAACAACGCCCACCCGACAATCGGAATCGCCGCCGCCGTCGCGCCAAACGTTACGGCCAACGCCAGGCCGCTGGATGTTCCGACAATCGCGTTTTTGACGGCCTTCACGCCATTCATAGTTCGATTTTGCTCGACCATGGTCTTCGTGCTTTCCAACACCCGTCTTGCCGCCGGCGTCGCCGCCGTTTGAATCGCTTTCTCAAGTCTTCCAATTTGCTTAGTGTCTTGGGCAATGTTATACACATTTCGCGCTAAACTTACCGTCGACATGAGGCCGCTGACAAACCCGGTCGCCGTTCCTGCAACCGCCACCACCGCCTGCGCCGCGATACCCGACTTCACACCCTCGGCCACTGTTTTAGCCGCGGTGCTGGCTCCCGTCACCTGTCCCGCAATCGTCGCGCCCGCGGAAACCGTAGCGCCTACCGCATAGGTTCCCTCTAACACCGTACGAACCTGCGCCAGCTGGGTGTGCAAAATCACTTCCTGCGCTGCCGCGCTCACCGGCGCAATTTCTTTGTGGGCTTCCGCTCGTTTAATTGTGGCGGAGTGCGCCTTCATATCCTGTCCGATTGATGCCGCCGTTAAACCTGCCGCCATCAAATCCAACCCCATCGCCCCAAGTTTCACATCTTTAACCACCGCCGTACTATCGGTTTTGACATTTATCGCTTTGCTTTCGCCCACCGACGCCTTGGTTAGTTTGGCGACGTTAGACGGCGTCACGTCAATTTTTCTTCCTGAAGAAAACCAGGAGGAAATTTTGCTTAAAAACCGGCTCACGATTCCCTTGGCCTGGGGCGTTCTGCTCAGGTCATTATTCTGCGCCACCGGCGCGGTCGCCTTCAGCTGAGCCTGAACCGCAACGCTATTTTGAATATTACCGATCATGGCCAATGACCTTGACGCGCCCCGCCAACACTTCTTGCTCGACCCCTTTTAAACGCCGGCCAAACTCGTCGCGAAACGAGGCGTCCATCGACTGACCATCGATCAGAAATTGATCCGTTCCAATTTGATAGTCATAAGTGGTTTTGCGAGTCGGCGTTCGGTAGATCAACTGCAAATGGTCGTTGCCAATGGTTAGGACATAGGACGCTCCCGAAAGAATGACTTCGCGAAACCCTTTGGGCCATGTCTTTTGAAGAAACGATTCCACAAACGGCCCCATGCCGCTATCCCCCGACCTTAAAGACGATCCCAATGCCTAAAATCGCCGCCACCATTAGCAATGTCACAATCATGTTGAGAGACGGACCTACCACATCTTTTAACGGGTCACCAAGTCCGTCCGCCAAACCACCCATACCGGAAAGCTGCGTCCCTGCGACAATACTAACGGTCGCCAAAACGCAGCCCGTTATCATCGCCCCCAACAAAAAACCGGATAAGCCCGCGACCTGAAATAATCCCCCTACAGCGACCGGCAAAGCCAATACCAAAAGCGGAAGCGCAATCATCATGCGTTTAGCGCTGCGGATCAACAATCGCAGCGTACCCAAATAATCCGGCAATTCTTCGCCCGTCCAAATCGTCGGATTGATAAGTTGCGCGCGAACTACCGGAACGAGTTCGGATGCAACTCGCTCGACCGCGCGAATCATCATTCCGCATAAGAAAAAAATGGCGACAACCCCCATCGCAACCCCGGCCAAAAAGAACGGATTGGCCAAGTCGATCTGAAAAATCCGGATCACCGCGTTGATGTCTAGTGTTGATCGCGCCCAATAGTTGATCGTATCCAAAAAAATCACAAATAACGCCAAACTAGTCAAAAAGGTTAATCCGGTCAGCGCCTGATTCAGAGTCGCCGAAAGCGTATTTTCCGTATTGGATTCCGCCGGTTGTCCGGTCATACGGCGCAGAGCCACTCCGGCGTCGGACAGCGGACTAACCAGGTGATACGACAACCAAATTCCGAAATGCGCGGCCATCCCCACCGCCGCATAACAGACGCCAAATATCCCAAACAAAATATGATCCGCTCCTCCGGTCGCCAAATACGACACCACCATCACGGTCGCCAACACCATCCAAATCGTCCCCGTCGATCGTAAACCGGCGGACAAACCACGCAACAATAACGAGGCCGGAATTCCGTCGTCGGGAGCCGGCGTATGCTGAACCCAATATCGAGTCAGCCAAGAAATCGCGATGCCCCCCAAAAGCCCAATGGTCAACGGAATCAACGTCGCCGCTTGCATCAGATTCCAACCCACCAACCCCATCGCAAGGCTTACGGTCAGAAGCGCATTTAGGACCATGCTCATGAGGGGTTTTTCAGGCAACAACCATACTGAAACCAACGAAAACAGCAACGCGCCAGCCGCCATTAATAGCGGATTAAATACCTTGTGGAGCAGCACGGGCTCCAACGTCATCATTGCGATAGAGGCGCCCATCGTCATGGTCGCCAGCACTACGCCGGTATACACCGCAAAACTATTCGCAACCCCGCCCGCCACGTCGCCAACATGATCTCCGATCACGTCCGAAATACTGGCCGGATTTCGTAAATCGTCCTCTCCGAGGTTAGCTTCTTCATAGCCAACCGAATCTGCACAGATATCGGCAGCCTTGGCGAACAACCCGCCGCCAAGCCGGACAAATAGCGCCACCAAGGCCGCCCCCATCCAATAAGCCATCAAGGTGATACACACTTCCGTCAACTCAGCATCCAACGCAAGGTACCAACCCGCCAATCCCGAAAGCGCGGCAAAAAAAGTACCGGCGCTAATAATCTTTCCGATCTTTAGCGCCTCGCGAACCGTGACTACACCCGCGCCAGCGGAGAACCGACAGCTAAAAAAACTGCACAGCCCCGCCAGCAGTCCGCCCGAGATAAACGCAAACGGGATAAACTGCCCGTAAACACCCAACATGCCATGAAAAATCAAAATCAAAAAAACGCCCAGGAAAATGGCGCTGACCGTCATAAAGAGCGGACGCAACACTGTTTCCGCGCCGGATTTTATATACCCCACCAGTTCGTCACGCAGCTCCATCGTTGTGTCTCCTTTTGCTTTCCATTATATATATAGAAGTGAAGAAGACGAAAAGCGCAGGCGGCGTGGTTCTCAACTCCCTAGGTCAAGTATTAGTCGTCAGTCAGCATGGCAAAAGCTGGTCGTTGCCCAAGGGCCACATCGATCCGGGCGAAGATGCATTGGCCGCGGCCAAACGCGAAATCTGGGAAGAAACCGGCGTCAAAGACCTGCAATTCATTCGCGGCTTAGGCGAATATTCTCGTTTCCGCATTGGCAAAAACGGCGGAGAAGAACAGGGCGAACTCAAAATAATCGAAATGTTTCTTTATCACACCAACGACATGACCCTGGCTCCTCAAGACCCTGAAAATCCGGAAGCGCGTTGGGTAGACCCCTTCGACGTCGCCGACCGTCTCACGCATCCGAAAGACAAAGAATTTTTTCAGTCCGTCTTGACCCAGCTTGAACTTTTCACGCAAATTTCGACGACTTTCGAAAAAAAAGAGGCTGCGCAGGCCTTAGCGCGTCATCTGCTAGAAAATCAGCTGGCCGCCTGCATCCAAATTCTGCCCATCGAAAGTCACTATCAATGGAAAGGCAAAATTGAAAACGCTTCCGAGTGGCTCTGTTTAATCAAGACCAAGACCGCGCTTTATTCGCAGGTCGAAAAAGCGATAAAAACTAAACATACCTACGACGTGCCGGAAATCATTGCCACACCCATCATTGATGGCAGTCCTGACTACCTCAAATGGATGGCTAACGGCTCCTAAAATACCGAATCAGCAACGCCAAACCTACGCCTGCCATCACCAAAGGCCAGGACACGGACATATCCATTAGGCCCAAGTTATCCGCCAAAAAAACCAACCCCAACGTCAAAAGCGTTATCCCCGAAACCAAGCCACCTTTTCGCATCTTATCCTCCTTCACAGCCACCCTTTCGCTACCATGGTCAAACCCAACGCAATAACGATGGTAATGACCAGGCTAATCCAGCTAATACGATCCATCATCTGGGTTGATTTTTTTGCAGCTGCTCCACCGTCTGATGAAACACCGGCAGATCCAATTGCGGATTCATCTGAGCCTTGATTACCGCTCGATTTAATTCTTCTTTAGCCAGCGCAGGATTCTGCATCATGAGATACAACTTTGCCAATAGATAATGAGGGATCGGACTGGCCGGGTTCGCCGAAATCTGCGCCTGATACGCGCCAATCGCGTCTTCCGGTTTTGCTTCTAATTTGGATTGAATCGCCTTAATAATCGGATCATTCACTTCCAGCTTCCCCTGCCCAATCGCCGACTGCAAAAAGCCATCCACCGCGCGATTTTGCTTTTCGGCCAACACCTGCTGCTTCTCTTTAGCGTAATCAAAATCTTTGGGCCGCGGCTTTTGACGTTTATCAAGAATTTTAATGAGATGGTATCCGTAAATCGTTTTAACCGGCTTTGACACCTCGCCTTTTTCCAAGGCAAACGCCACGTCTTCAAATTCTTTTAACGTAGCGCCTACCCCAAACCATCCCAAATCTTCGCCCTTAAATTCTTTGCCCGCCTGGATATCCTTAAATGCCTGATCGGCTTGGCGTTGCGCCGCATCGTCAGAGCCGCGAAACAGAAGGTGCTGCGCCTGGATTTCCTGATATTTGTTATCCACGTCCTTATCCGACACCGTCACTTGCGCCTTTAATAATTCAATAAATTTTTGAACCAAGATATCGGATTTCTGCTCTTCGATAAAATCTTTGTACGGATAATTGTTGCGCTTTAACAACTCTTTTAATTCTTTTTTGCCTTTGACATCCAGTTCGCGATACGCCCGCTCCAAAAACAAATTCAACTCGTCACCGCTTACTTTTATCTTTTGAGACTTGGCCCCTTCCAACAACACCGTATATCGAAGCGCTTGTTGAAACGCGTTGTAGTGCATCAGCTCCAACGTTTCGGGCAGCAGCTTTTCATTAGGCTTTTGGGCCTTATAGGACGCCATTGTCTGATTCAGCATTACCGCATACCGGCGTTGGCTGATCGGCAGATTGCCCAATTGCGCAAAGTCGACGGCTTTTTTTCGCCCTTGTTGCGGCGCGTTTGATTTTGAATACCGATTGTATAAAAACGTCCCCGTAAACATGGTCCCCGCAAAGAAGATAATGATTCCCCAACCAATATACGACGCTTTTTCACGCAAAAACCGAATCATACGATCTCCTTTAAGTGGTAGTTTTCAACGACCGCGACACCGACAAATAGGCGCCCAAGACACCCAATCCCGCCCCCAAACACCCCACGCCGAGGTAGACCATGGTTAATAAAAACGAATCAAATACCATCGGAAAATATGGAATGCGCTCCTGAAACTTAATCGCCAAAAACGTGTAACTGATTTTCAATATCAATACGGACAACGCCGATCCCAATATCCCCATAAACAACCCTTCAAAAATAAACGGACCCTTGATAAAGGAATTGGTCGCCCCAACCAATCGCATAATCGTAATTTCTTCCTGCCGCGCAATCACCGTCAATCGAATCGTGTTAACAACTATCATCAACGTCGCAAACGCAAACAGAACAACCAGCGCCAGGCCGCCCACCTTCACAAACCGGGAAAATCGTTCCACCCGCTCCGCCAATATCCCGCCATACACCACGTCGTCCACATACGTTCCAAACTGACGCAAATAATTTGATAACGTCAACACATGTTCGTTATTGCTTAACAAAATCCGAAACGAATCGGGCAGCGGGTTTTCGTGCAACAAATCCCCGATCGCCATCTTGGGATAATTTTTCTTAAAGTCTTCCCAGGCCGCCCCGCGATCCACAAAAATCACTTGCTTCACGGCCGTCATTTTGGTCAGTTGGTCTTGAAATGTCGCCACGTCATCTCCGGTCAATTTCTCTTTTAGCTAAACGCGTATTTCCAATTTCGATGATAGAAAATTGGCCAAATGATTGGTGTTTACCATCAACAACAAAAAGAAACCAAAAATGACCAGCGACACCGTAATCGTCGCGATAGCCACCACAATCATCAAGCCCGATCGGCGCATGCTAATCAGCGCCTCCGACACAAAAAACAATAAATCGCGGTACATCATGCTTCGTAAAGTCCCAGGTTTTGATCTCTCACAATTTTCCCTTTAGCCACCGCGATCACGCGTTTGCGAATATCATCAACGATCGCTTTATTATGCGTCGCCACAATCACCGTCGTTTGCCTCATATTGATCTTACTCAACAATTGTACAATTTCCCACGACGTATCCGGATCCAAATTTCCCGTCGGCTCATCGGCCAACAAAATCGGGGGATTGTTCACAATCGCCCGCGCAATACAAATGCGTTGCTGCTCGCCACCGGACAATTCCGAAGGCATATGATCCATTTTTTGGTGCAAATTAACCAATTCCAACACCTGACCCACCTGACGGCGAATGCGAGACCGCGAATAATGCATCACCCGAAGCGCGAACGCCACATTTTCATAGACTGTCCGTTTGGGAAGCAATTTATAATCCTGAAAAATCATGCCAATACGACGCCTAAAATACGGCACCTGTTTTTCGGTCAGAGAATTAAGCGAAATGGAATCGATAAAGATATCCCCGCCCGTCGGCACATCGGCGCGGCAAATCATATTGAGCAACGTCGATTTCCCAGCTCCCGACGCCCCTACCAAATAGACAAACTCGCCCTTGGCAATATTAAGACTCACCTCTTCCAAGGCTTTAAATCCGTTAGGATATATTTTTGAAATTTTTTTAACGCGGATCATCTTTCATTTTCTTTAGGATCTGATCCACGGTAAATCCAAAATACGCGGCCAGCGCATCCTTGGGCGCGCTTTCGCCAAACCGATCCACGGACACCGTCCGCCCCTCTTTGCCGATATATTTATGCCAGCCAAACGACGACTGCGCTTCGATTGACCAAAATTGCTTAATAGTGCCGCCCAGAACAGACTCGCGATAAGCCCTATCTTGCTGATCAAATAATTCAAAAGACGGAAACGACACCACACGAACCGATAGTCCCGCTTCTTCCTGTTTTTTTGCGACATCCAACGCCAGCGCCACTTCCGATCCCGTCGCCAGCACACAATAATCGATCGCCGGCCGCGATT
>CAYGHZ010000105.1:1048-7736 GCA_964349635.1 uncultured Candidatus Marinamargulisbacteria bacterium | reverse complement strand
GAGAAATACAGTGAGCCTCATCCACCACAAAAAATGAAATGGCCGCTCGTTTGAGACGCTCCAAAAAGTCGGGCATCATCAGCCGTTCGGGCGCCAAATAAATCAATTTATAGGCGGACATGTCCGACAGAATCGCATCAATTTCTCGGCCATGGAGACTGCTGTTAATGAAGGCGGCGGAAATTCCTTGCTTGGTTAGATAATGTACCTGATCCTGCATCAACGAAATAAGCGGCGAAATCACGATCGCAGTTCCGGGCATCAGTAGCGCGGGCAATTGATAACATAACGATTTTCCGGATCCCGTGGGCAAAATCGCCAAGGTGTCATTTTTTCCTAAAATACTTTCAATGATTTCGCTTTGAAACGGGCGAAATTCGTTGTAGCCAAAATAGGATTTGAGAGCGGATTGCATTCCTTGTTATTTTAACAGAGTCGATCCATAATGCCCTGCTTCGATGACGATGTTCTCAAAAGGCCTGCATTATCTTAAAACCGCCGTTATCGGTAGGGCCAGAAATCCATTAGATCGAACCGTATTTCACCGCTTGTCCCTCATTGCCTTTTTTGCTTGGGTCGGCTTGGGCGCGGACGGACTTTCATCCTCGGCTTACGGTCCGGCCGAAGCGTTTATTTCTCTTCATCACCATCCCTATCTCGCGGTGTTTGTAGCGTTTGCATCCGTCGTAACTATTTTTGTAATTAGCGCATGTTATTCGCAAATCATCGAACTTTTCCCGTCCGGCGGCGGCGGCTATTTGGTCGCCAGCAAATTGTTATCTCCCACCATGGGAATGATTTCCGGTTGCGCATTGATCGTCGACTATATCCTGACGATCACGATTTCAATTGCCAGTGGCGCAGACGCTATTTTTAGCTTCCTTCCACCCCATTATCTGCATTTTAAATTATATGTTGCATTGGCCGCCGTATTGCTTCTCATGATTATGAATTTGCGCGGAGCTAAAGAATCCGTGGCAATCTTAGTGCCTTTTTTTCTTCTGTTTATCGCTACCCATGCTTTCGTAATCATCTATGCATTTTATGGACATTTATCTGGCTTTCAAGAGATTGTAGCCGGCGTCGGTAGAGATGTGCGATCTTCCGGGGCGGAACTGGGAATGTTAGGGACCGCCATCGTGATTTTGCGGGCCTATAGTATGGGTGCCGGTACCTATACGGGGATCGAAGCCGTCAGCAACGGCGTTTCTATGTTGCGCGAACCCAAAGTAAAAACAGGTAAGAGGACCATGTTGTATATGGCGCTATCACTTGCGTTTATGGTGTTGGGATTGATGTTTGCGTATCTCTTTTTCCATGTTGTTGAACAGCCGGGAAAAACCCTAAATGCCACACTGCTGGAAAACTTGACTATGGGCTGGCCCTCCAACTGGGGGTACGCCTTTGTGCTCGTGGCGTTGGCCTCGGAGGCCATTATCTTATTTGTCGCCGCCCAAGCCGGATTTTTGGATGGTCCTCGCATTTTGTCCAATATGGCCATCGACCGGTGGGTTCCGACAAAATTCGCGCTACTTAGCGATCGGTTGATTACGCAAAACGGCATTTTGATTATGGGCATTGCCGCATTTATAACGATGCTTTTGACCGGCGGAAACGTAGGGCTGCTAGTGGTTCTTTATAGTATTAACGTTTTTATTACATTTACGCTGTCGTTGTTGGGCATGACCCGTCATTGGTGGATCGTCCGGCTCAAAAATCATGTGGGGTGGCTAAGAAAGTTAGTGGTAAGCGGTACCGGGCTAGTCATGTGCGTATTTATTTTATGCTCCATGATCATTTTAAAGTTTCACGACGGCGGCTGGATTACCCTTATCGCGACCGGTCTGCTGGTCGGATGCGCAACGCTTGTAAAACGCCACTATTTCGGAGTCGCCAAAAAACTAAAGCGATTGGATAAAATTATTCCCATCGCCGCCTCGTCAGAATTTGTTCCGCGTTTAAGGGAAGAAGGCGTTGAGCCTGTCTACGATCCGCATACCAAAACAGCCGTATTGTTTGTTAGCGAATTTTCAGGCCTGGGATTATATATCCTCTCCAATATCGTCGAACTTTTTGGTGGGGTATTTAAGAATTTTGTCTTTATTCACGTTGGCCTTATTGATTCGGGCGTATTTAAGGGGGTGACGGAAATTGAGCGCCTTCAAGCCAAAGCCAACAAAGAAGTGAATCAATACGTCAATTTGATGCATCGATACGGCTATTTTGCCGAGGGGATCAGCGCCATGGCAGTCGACGTCGTTGACGAGATTGTTCGTATATCGGAAAACATTTCCAACAAATACCCCAAGTCGGTGTTTTTCAGCGGAAAACTAGTCTTTGACGAAGAAACATTTTTTACGCGCCTTCTTCACAACTCGTTGGCGTTTTCCGTCCAACGCCGACTGTACACCAGGGGAATTACGCTGGTTATTTTACCTGTAAAGGTTGAATCGTAGAAACATAGTTCTGGTAATCCTTAATAGACCGCAAGATCACCTCATGCGCTTCCGCCCGCCCGTACACATGGGAGATCGTGCAGGTGGGTTGTCCGTTGCCGGCCCAATCCGGGATTTGTTTGTACGTCAAAAAATAGTGGCGCAGTCGATCAATCATCCCGACCGGAACATCATTAATGTCGCGAAACCCATCATAGGCAGGGTCGCCCTTTAGTACGGCAATAATCTTGTCGTCTGCTTCTCCGCCGTCGATCAAACGAAAACCGCCGATTGGCCGAGCCTGCAGCTTGATAAATCCGTGATTAATGGGCCGTTCAGTCAGAACGCAAATATCGATGGGATCGTCATCGCCTTTTAAGTTCCCGCCGGTTTTTTGATTTGCATACGCCGCCACTTCGGAGGCGCAAAGCGTTTGTGGGATAAAGCCATAGAGACTTGGGCACAAGTTCGAGTATTTTTGCGGTCGGTCCACTTTGAGAATACCGGTTAATTTATCGATTTCATATTTCACCGTGTCTTGAGGGACCATTTCGATAAATACGGTAACAATTTCAGGGGCGTTTTCGCCGGCGGGGATGCCGTGCCAGGGGTGAGCGATGGTCATAGAGTAGCTATTCAATGTGATTCTCCTTCTGAGTTTTTTAACCATTCTATCGGGGTTTACTTTTTGTTGAAAAGAGTTTAGATTTTAATTCAACTCCAAACCAACGTCGACGAAAGGGTACCGCCTCTCATGTTCAAGTCAAAGTTCCTCTTGCCTGTCTTGTTGCTTTTTGCCGTCAATGCGTTTTTATTTGTCGGCCACCATTTCCATCTCATTGATGTCCCCAGTGTTGCGCTGATCGCTGCGCGATGGGGGGCAGTTTTGGCGTTGATCGGATTTGGGTTTGAACGACGCACCCTAACAAGCTGGATCTTTATCGGCATGTTTATCGGCGTTTGCTTTGGTTATGATTTTCCCGAGCTGTCAAATCACGCAAAAGTATTGAGTCAAGTATTTCTAAAACTAATTAAGACGATTATTGCTCCGCTTCTATTTTCGACCTTGGTGGTGGGTATCGCTGGCCATTCCAACCTTAAACAGGTGGGCAGAATGGGTATCAAGTCTCTGGTTTATTTTGAGGTCGTAACGACCATCGCGTTGGTGATTGGTTTGGTTGTTGTAAATATTTCAAAGCCAGGCGTTGGTATCGTGCTTCCTCCGCCGGATCCCTCCGCGATGCAATTGGAAGTTAAAAAGCAAACGGTGGCGGACGTGATTTTACATATTTTCCCGGAAAATATTGCGAAGTCGATCGCTGACGGCGAGGTGTTGCAGATCGTTGTGTTTAGCATTCTGTTTGGTATTGGTTTGGCGTTGATCAAGTCCGAATTGCGCAAGCCCATTATTGATCTTCTGGATGGCGTTTCGCATACAATGTTTAAGTTTACCAACGTCATCATGTATTTTGCGCCCTTTGGCGTCGGTGGCGCGATCGCTTACACCATTGCTCATATGGGGCTGGGCGTTTTGTTGAACCTTATTCACTTGTTGTTAACGCTTTACGCCGCTCTCATTATTTTTATCTTATTGGTGCTGCTCCCAATCGCATTAATGTTCCGGGTGCCTTTGAAAAAGTTTATTAATGCGGTCATTGAACCCGTGTCCATTGCCTTTGCGACGACCAGCTCCGAATCGGCGTTACCCCGCGCGATGGAAGAGATGGAGAGTATCGGCGTACCTCGTAAAATCGTGGCGTTTGTTTTGCCGACCGGCTACAGCTTTAACTTGGATGGCACAACCCTGTATTTGGCGCTGGCGTCGATTTTTGTGGCCCAGGCGGCGGGCGTGCACCTCAGCATTTCCACCCAAATCGTCATGTGTTTGACCCTGATGTTAACCAGCAAGGGCGTGGCCGGTATTCCTCGCGCCTCGTTGGTTATTTTGTTGGGAACGGCGTCGTCATTTAATCTGCCGGTGGAGCCGATCTTCATTATATTGGGAATTGACGCGCTAATGGATATGGCGCGAACGGCGACCAACGTATTGGGCAACTGTTTGGCCTGCGTGGTCATTGCCAAGTGGGAAGGCGAGTTTGGCAAGAAGGGTGAATCTGCCGACGATCTACTAGAACCGGAAGATTCGACGTTCCTTAAGGATAAATTAGAACCGTCACACAGCCTCTAGTCGTGCGGGTGCCACGCCTTGGCAACCGCCGCGGCCACGTGGTACGTGACCTCTTTATCCAGAACCGACGGCAAGATTTCTTCAGCCGTCGGATTTTGGATGGCATTGGCGAGAGCGATGGCGGCGGCGATCTTCATATTTTTTGTAATGACCTTCGCCTTGGCATCGATAGCGCCGCGGAAAATTCCCGGGAAGGCCAGCACGTTGTTGACCTGGTTCGGGAAATCGCTACGACCGGTGCCCACCACCAACGCCCCAGCCTTTTTGGCCTCGTCGGGCATAATTTCCGGAATCGGGTTGGCCATTGCAAAGACAAACGGATCTTTGTTCATGCTGCGGATCATGTCCGGCGTTACCACGTTGGCGACGCTGACGCCGATAAACACGTCGGCCCCCTTCATCGCGTCGTACAATTTTCCGGTGCGCTGTTCTCGGTTGGTTTTCATCGCTAAGCGCATCTTTTCAGGGTTTTCTTCAATATCCGGACGCGCTTCATAAATAATGCCTTTAGAATCACATACAATGATGTCTTTAATGGGATCGGGAACCAATCGGTCATGACCCATGGTTAAGAGAATCTCGGCAATCGCCGTACCGGCGGCTCCTCCGCCATTAATAACCACTTTCAAATCGCGGACATTCTTTTTGGCGAATTTAGCCGCATTTAGTAGCGCCGATAATACGACAATTGCGGTACCGTGCTGATCGTCGTGAAACACCGGGATGCCAATATCCTGTAGCGCCGCTTCGATTTCAAAACAACGAGGCGCGGCAATATCTTCCAAATTAATTCCGGCAAAAACCGGCGCGATATTTTTTATAATATTAATAATTTCGAAACTGCTTTGAGTTTGAATACAAATAGGAAACGCATCAATGCCCGCGTATTCTTTAAATAGTAGCGCTTTGCCTTCCATGACGGGCAAAGCGGCGGCGGCTCCGATATTACCTAGGCCCAACACGGCCGATCCGTCGGTTACTACCGCAACGGTGTTTTTCTTGATGGTCAGGTCATAAACACGGGAAGGGTTTTTAGCAATTTCTTCGCAAACGCGGGCGACGCCAGGGGTGTAAGCCAGCGACAAATCGTGACGATTTTTGATTTGGATTTTGGAAACGATTTCTAACTTGCCGCCCAATTTGTGGTGCAGCTCAACGGATTCTTCGTAAATATTCATTCTTCAAATATTACACGAACTCAGTCATAAAACAATTAAGAACTTTTGCGAATTCTTCCGGCCGCTCCAGGTGGGTATTGTGACCCGCTCCCGGGATGATTTTGTGAGTAGAATGGGGGCACAACGTTTTCATCTCGGCAGCAACGTCGCAGAATTTTTGATCCCGGTCTCCGGTCACGAATAACGTCGGCATGGAGAGATCCGGAAGGCGATCCCAATACGAAGGCAGCGCCCCGGTTCCCCATTCTTGTAAACACCGGATCAGTTTTTTGGGATCATGATTCAGCCGGCTCTTGATATTTTTGTCCTGGGTGATAAATAGAGGCTGATCCAACCATTGGCGCGCCACGGATTCCAGCGGTTCAGACTGCAATTTTTGTATCCAAATCGCATCCAAATTCCTGCGCTTCTCCCGTTCTTTCTCAGTACGCAATCCCGGTGAGCCGGATTCCATCACCAGCCCCCGAACATGCTGAGGGTACTCAAGTGCCAGCTTCAATGCCAGCCGAGCGCCCATCGAATACCCAATTAAAATTGTCGGTCGGTCCAAGACTGGCAGTCCATCGTTGGGCAGGTCAATAGCGATGCTGTTAGGTGTTCGAAACGCATCCCAATCCGAACGTTGACCCCAAAAGCCATGTAGAAAAATAACGACGGGACCTATAGCAACTCTCCAAAGTCTACAATCTCTCTAAAATAGTCGGCCTGTTCCACTTCTTCGGATATTCCGTTGATATGAATAAGAATAGGTACGCAACCAAATTGTCTGGGCATCGTCATACGATCCAGTTTGGATTTCACGGATCGAATCACGTCGCTTCCCAGAGGTTTTTTTGAAAACTTTATTTCGCAGGCGTAAAGAACATTAAAACGAGTCTGTATTAAAT
>CAYGHZ010000105.1:0-1038 GCA_964349635.1 uncultured Candidatus Marinamargulisbacteria bacterium | reverse complement strand
GGCAACCGTCGCCTCGCGTCGTTTTCCGTTGAAAATAGGGGTTGTCCGACACAATATCTTCCGGATAAATTCGCAGTTTTTCCCAAATAAATTTACGATTACTTAAAACCAGATTCTCAAATTGAAGCCCCATGACGGCGTCCCATCCGGGCAAAGACATGATGGATTTTTCTTGAAAATGCCCGCTTTCGATCTTGCCTCGATTTTTTTCAACATATTTTAGATAAAACCGTAAATAATTGTCGCTTAATCGATAATGGCTGAGCCGGGATTCGCTGGCGGATTTAATGTCCCACGTGTAATCCCTGGTGATAAATCCGGATTGAATTAATAGTTCCAGGTAGTCGCTAAGCGCGCCGCTTTTTGCAAGGCCTAAGTCGCGGCTAATATCGTTAAACTCGGCGGGACCGGAGGCGAGAAATCGCACGATTTTTTTATAAAATTCGCTTCGTTTGGAAAAAAGATCGTTAAAAATATCGTCAAATTCCCGAAACAAAATCCCGGTTTTTCTAAAACATAGGCGTTTAATATTGTCTTCTGCGGACCGATTGGATTGCATTTCTTCCAGGTAGCGCGGCACTCCGCCGGTGACGGATAAAATCTTAAATAGTTCGGAGGCCGGGCTTTTAAATCCAAGAGAGTTAAGCATATCGTGACTTTCCCGGACGCTTAATTCCTCCAGTTTGATATCCAACGAGATTCGGCCCATAAAACCCGTGCTTTTTAAGATATTTTCTTCAATCCAATACGATAATGACCCGCATAAAATCAAAATGAACTTGGGGTTGTTTTTAAAATGCAAATCCCATGCGTTTTTAAGCTTGCCCAAAAAGTCGGGATCTTTGGAGCCGATCCAGGCAATTTCGTCCAAGAGGACAATAACGCGTCCGGATTTTGTGTGATTAGCCAATAGCACAAATAAATCCGACCAATCGCCAGCCTTAATTCCCTCTGCCCCGATAAGTTTCCCTAGCTGTCCTGCAAATGCGTCACGCTGCGATTCCGCCGTCGTCGAGGACGTGGGGGGAAGTCCTGAGA
>CAYGHZ010000104.1:0-7789 GCA_964349635.1 uncultured Candidatus Marinamargulisbacteria bacterium | reverse complement strand
TTCCGCTAGTGGGCACGGGCCTTGAATATCAAAAAATCGGCATCGCGCCCTTGATCCAAAACAAACTGTTACCCAGCGGCGGATTTATTCGCAATCCTTTGTCGCTTATTTATGATGTGGTTGCGGGCCTTTTACCGCAAATAAAAAATCAAATTCGGCTAATTCGGGAAAGCGCTCAGACTGCGGATCTAATCTTATGCATCGGCGACGTTTACGGCCTATTTTTAGCCAGCCGCAAAACTGCAAAACCTATTGTTTTTTTCCCAACCGCAAAAAGCGACCGATTCATGAAACACAGCTGGATCGAACGATGGTTTATCCGGCGTAAAGCCGCGTTGGTATTCCCGCGAGACATCGAAACCACACAGGGGTTTGAACGCGCCGATATTCCTGCCTTTTATTTTGGGAATCCAATGATGGATCGCCTGATTGGAAGCAAACCACCCACCGATAAAAAATGTATCGGAGTGATGCCCGGCTCGCGGCCGGAGGCGTATCAAAATCTGGTGCATGTCGCCAATGTGGTAATCGAAGTCCACAAACGATCCCCAGGTCCGGAGTTCCTCGTTGCCAAGGCGCCCAGCCTGTCCATCGACGAGATCGCAGAGGACTTGCAGCCCTTTGGATGGGAGCGAACCAAGAACACGTTTATGCACACCAAAACCAATACCCTCATCGAAATATCCGAAAATTTTGTGGATGTGTTGTATCGGTCGGACCTATTGATTGGTCTATCCGGAACAGCAAACGAACAGGCCACCTACCTGGGCAAAACCGTGATCGCCTTTGAAGGATACGGGCCGCAGTCGACGCGCAGGCGCTTCGTCGAACAACAAAGATTGTTGGGCGACACTCTTGTTTTTGTGAACAACCGCAATCCCCACTATGTGGCGCAGGTGGTAGAAGAATACCTCAACCACTTGCCGGAACACCCGGAACCGGTTGTCATCACCCCCGCCGCGCCGAAAATCGCCGAAAAAATCTGGCGGCAGTTTGGCGGTGGCTAGCTCTCTTTTTATCTATACCTCGCCGTTCCAAACCGCGATGCAGTCCGAGTTTTGGCGCATGATGCGAAACGTTTCCGAACTCGACCCTGAACATACATTGATTATTACGTCTCACGCCTCATTGAAACGATGGACGCGACACTTCTTGAACGGCGCCGGACAAATCCCGGAAATTGACACGTTGGAACAATGGCTCATCAAAAACAGCGACCATCCTGTCAGCGAATGTCCCATACCGGAAAAATGGCTGCTGAGATCCGTGTGCCGAAAAGCCGGCCCCGAATGGCAACCCGCAGTTCAGTACCCCGGTATTTTGCAAGATTTGTTGGTCTTTTTGGATCACGCAGAAAGTTATGGAGGAACCGCGCCGCGCATGTTAAACGAATGGCAACGCGCGAAAGACCGGCAAGGCTTTTCGAAAATCAACGATCTGATTCGACTTAATCCTCAACTGGGACGATCGCTTAAGGGGAAAAATGTTTTGTTTATCGGCTTTTGGGATGTACCTCCCATCCAACAAACGCTAATCGCCCGTATGATCGAAAACGCCGAAACAAGCTCGTTTTTTTTATATGACCGATCGATCGATCTTTTGGATTGGCTGAAATCGCTGCCGGTGCATGTCCGTCAATTTGAAAACGCGCGAGGCGAATCCGGACCATCGATCCAATTGAGCAGCCCCCAAACCCGCGACGAAGAGATTAGCGACATCGCGCGGCAAATTGCGACACACGATTTTCGAGATGTTTTGGTGGTAGTCCCGGAATCGACGCATTATTTGCCGGCCATCCAACGTGTTTTTTTCGAATACGCTATCCCCGTCACAAACCGAAAAAAATCCCGACTAACGGATCATCCGATCGGCGCGATCGCCGCCGGGATTTTGCATCTTATGCTGGGAAAAATGGAAACAAAACAGCTCCACCGGTTTTTCCAACTTCCGCTGGCCCGCGAAAAACCGGACGTTGCGAAACGCATCGAGTCCCTAAAGCGCCTCCGGGAAGCCACCCGTTTTTCCGCCGATCTTTTGGATATTTTAGCGTTATTTAAGATCCCCGATCAGATCATGAAAAACGTCTTCGAATGGCCCGATACGCAACTGGCATTGCACCATTATTTTAGCCTGACGGAATCGATCCGGAATTTTGGCCACTACGCCGGCGATTCGCCACGATTGGCGGAAGATCTGTTGTTCTGGCTGAATCAGTCTTTGGTAGATATTCCGGTTACGGACGGCGTTGAAGTCGTTTCTCGAAATGAAGCTTATTTAGTGCGGAAAAAAATTATTTTTTTGCCAGGGATGGTAGAAGGGCAATGGCCTAGGCAAACACGCGATAATTTTTTTTCACCCGGTTGGCCAGTGGCCAGTCAACAGGTGGACACCGACAAATTTTTGTTTTCAGCGCTGGTGCATCAGGCGGATTCGGTAAGGCTTAGTTATCCGCAATCGATCGGAGATACGGCAACCATTCCGTCCCATTTTATTGATTATTTGGAATCGCATTTTCAGTATCGAGTGGTGAGAAGAGAGAACCCACCCCGGCCTTCGGCCACCCCTCCAGGGAGAGGACAAGAATGCAGCGTGACTGGATTTGAGAAGAGAATGTTTTCGGCGACTCAGTTGGAAACCTATCAGAATTGTCCGCATCAGTATTATTACAAATATATTCTTGCTGAAGCGCCGATCGAGCCTCCCACCGATGACGTGTCCGCATTGATTTGGGGCCAGCTCATCCACGAAATTCTTTATGAATTTTATGCCGATGAAAAAAACAGGCCGTCGAAAGAACAATTGGAGCGCGTCGGCCATCGCGTTTTTGTCCGATACAAAAAAGAATCTCTGTATTGGGAGGTTAAAGAAAAATTATTATCCGAACTTTTAAGCCAATTTATCGACGAAGAAATCAATAATCCACTGCCGCTAAAGCCCGCCCATTTTGAATGGGCCTTTGAAGATTTGGAACTTAACTTAAAAGGAAAAATCGACGTGGTATTGGAATCGAATGGTGTCGCGGCTGTGGTGGATTATAAAACCGGCGCCACACTGCCCAGCTATGCCGATATCGAACATCTGCGCAGTTTGCAACTTCCCATCTATATGTTGGCCATACGAAAAAAAATGCCCGAAGTCAGTTGCGTGGGCGCCATTATTTACCAACTGAAAGACGCGTCAAAATTTGGGAAGACGGTGCTATGCACGACACCGGAAGCCAAAAAAAATATCTTCCAAATTAAAAGCAAACGGCCTTTCGAATTTGAAGATCATTATTTTGCGAAAGTACAGGCTCATATCTTGAAATTGCAGGAGTTAATTCGCGCCGGAAATTTTAGTTATCCACCCAGAAACGACAGTATTTGCCGCAATTGCGACTATAAGCTGGTCTGCCAATACGAGAACCGATGGAACGCCTAACCCCATCGCAGCGCGAGGCCCTGGATACACATCAGCCCGTGTTCGTAGAGGCCGGAGCCGGCTCGGGTAAAACCACGTTATTGGTTCAGCGCTATCTGAACATTTTCAAAGAACATCCCGGTACTCCTATTTCACAGGTCGTCGCGTTTACCTACACACAAAAAGCGGCCGCCGAGATGCTGAGCCGGATTCAAGACCTCATCCCGGAAAAAGACCTGCCGTATGCCCGCATTTCGACCATTCATAGTTTTTGCAGTCAATTATTACGCCGGTATCCTTTGCAAGCGGGGTTGGATCCCGATTTTATGGTCCTTGAAAATAATCAGTATGAAGTGCTAATCCAAGAAGCCATTGACCAGGGATTGGATAAATTGCAACGTCTACGCAACGCCGACATGGCAGCTATTCTTCATGAAGACTCTCTCTCTCGCCTGCGATCCGATCTAAATTCCCTTTTTGAAAAGCGAGACATGATCGCGTCCGCCGAAGACTCTCCGATACTTCGACTATTTCGACATTGTCTGACTGGTTATCACCATTTAAAGGCCAGCCGCCGTAGCGTCGACTATTCCGATCTCATTGAAAAAACCCGTCTCTTATTTGAGCAACACCCCAAAATCCTGACCGATATCCGATCGCAAATCCGGTTTGTAATGGTCGACGAATTTCAAGATACCGACCCGATCCAATGGCGTCTCATCCAAGACATCGTCTCGGATTCCGCTAATTTATTCGTCGTGGGCGACCTACGCCAAGCCATCTACGCGTTTCGCGGGGCAGACCCCACACTGTTTACCCGCGTTAAAGACGAATTTTCCGGAAAAATTGTGTCGCTTGAGGATAATTTCCGCTCCCAAAAAACCATTTTGGATTTTGTGAATCCGTTTTTTAGCGCACTGTTCGAAGCCGATCAACACTTAGAGGCGCGCCGATCCGACGACTCCGGCTCGGTCTCGTTTGCCCTTTTGGACGGCATCGACGAAGAAATAGATTCCATCGCGCATTGGATTCTAAATCACCCCGTTCAATTTAAAGACGTGGCCATTCTTTTTCGAACAAAATCGCGGATGACGCGTTTTCAAGACGGCTTGCGCCAGCGGGGCGTTCCGGCGGAAATTTACAGTCCCTTGGAATCCAAACCCAGCGAAGAAATTGTCGATCTGGTCAATCTGGCGCGCGGGCTGCTTTTCCCAAATGACACATTAAGCTGGATCAGAGTGTTAAAATCACCCCTTTTTAATATCAGCGAACAAGAAATTTATGAACGAAACCATGAACACGCGAATCAAACGATTTCCGGCTGGCTAAATTTAGCGGCGGTCGCCCCCCTGCACGATGTCGTCACCCGCGCGATCCGCGAATGCGGTCAATGGGAAACCTACCGGGACAGCGCGAATCTTTTTTTGGAGACTCTCGAAAATTTGCAACGTGAGAGCGTCACCCAAAACGTCGAGATACTCGCAGCGCTGGATTTATTGTTACCCCATTTTAACGATTCCTCCGAGGCCCTGCTCTCTAATGACAGCAACGCCGTAAAATTGCTGACGATTCATAGCGCCAAAGGCCTGGAATTCCCGGCCGTTATCGTCGCGGAATGCGGTCGGACGTTTTTGTTTTCGCATCCCGAACCCGACATCGTCAGCCGCGAAAAAGAAGCGATCATTGAAGAAGAAAAGCGGTTGTTTTATGTGGCCTGCACGCGGGCCAAGGACCATTTATTCATTGTCGGATCCCCCAAAAAAACAGCCGGGTGTTATTTGGATTTTGTGATGCATTTTTCGGAAACGATTCCGGGGGAGGGCGTGATTGAATTTCGGTTTTCGCAGGGCGTAAAAAGATACTCGCTGCATCGGCATGTGGCAGTCCCCCCTTCATTGGCTTCGCCAAGCCGGGCAGCCTCGCTTCGCTCGGTTCCGCTGCTTTCGCAGCTCACCTCCAAGGAGGGGACAGTCATGACGATGACAACGTCGGAATTGATAGCCTATTTGGAATGTCCCAAAAAATACCATTGGCGCGAATTAATTCGTAAAATGCGTCCCCCCATTTCGGGGTCATTTGGAACCTCTGTGCATCGAGCGATTGAAACCATTTTATCGGATTCGAATTCCTCTATGCTGCCGACTGTTGAAAGCCATGTCTCGAATTTCAAAAAAACAAAAATTTATAACCTCATCAAAAATGGTTCGCCCTATCATTCCGAAAAATCGTTCGCAGTAAAGTTCGGCTCGCTTGTTATCGAAGGCCGCTTTGACAGCCTGGTCTATGACACTAACCATTGGATAGTCGTGGACTACAAGACGGACGCGCATTCGGAAGGTGAGATATTGCCTCGTTATCGCCTGCAAATGAAAATCTATGCGCTGGCGGTCAAAACCATAATTAAACCCCAAGACCGATACGCCGCGCGTCTGATCTACACAAAATCCGGCCGCGAAACCGAACTGGTTTTCGAGCCCGCGGAATTGGAGACATTCTCGGAACATCTGGCAAAAATCCCGCAGGAAATTGCCAGCTATTTTTTTGAAGCGCCCAGTCTCAGTGTGTGTACAACGTGCCCTATTTACTCGATTTACCCGCAGTGCCCCGCTCACGCTATCCAAATAAACCCAAAAACCCTGATTTTACCGGCTTAGCCTCGACCACGGCAGGCGGATATTTCCTCCGCCACTCGGCCGTCGCATTTCGAATATAAATATCTTTTGTTGCCAGCGCATGAATCCGCTCCATCGCCGGTTTGGGCCCCAGAATTTCAATTAATTTCAATACGCTTTCTTTATCGGTATGCGGCAGACTTAGAATTTTAATTGCGTGATCTAAGGCCGGTCGGCCGATTTCTGTTAATGCAAACAAAGCCAGCCGACGCAACTTTGGCTTTTGATAAGCGGAAATCAGAGCAGGTATCGCATCTTTGGGCTTAAAAAATCCCAAATATACAATGGCATTTTTTTGAACATCCTCAATGCCAACCGCCCGAATCAACACACCCTCGGCCGGCTTTCCACCTATCCGCCATAAAACATCGA
The DNA here is from genome assembly GCA_964349635.1 of uncultured Candidatus Marinamargulisbacteria bacterium. Lineage (GTDB taxonomy): Bacteria > Margulisbacteria > Marinamargulisbacteria > SXXA01 > CAYGHZ01 > CAYGHZ01. The sequence goes on along the minus strand of CAYGHZ010000104.1, from coordinate 1,346 downwards.
TTATTCGATTTGCCGCCACCCAGTGCTGATCCGGCAACAATCGCTCCAATTCATTCACAATCGACGGTCCCATCCCTACCAAAATCTCTGACGCCAAAACGCGAACCTTCACATCGCGATGGCGCAGCTGCAGCGCCACGTCTGAAGCAGCTTTAAATCCAAATTTCTTAAGCGCTTTCGACGCATTTTTTCGAACATGTTTATCCGGATCGGACATCAATGGAATTAATGCCCGAATGGCCTGGTCGTCCCCCAAATCCCCCAATTTTTCCGCCACCGCCCACCGCACAAACCATTCCTGATCTCGCAACAATGGGATCAAATCCCCCGCTAAATCCGGCGTTCGCAATACCTTCAATTCCAAAATCGCATCCCACCGCGTCGCTTCGTTTCGCAGACGGGAAAGAATTTGCGGCAGCTCAGGCATACACAGTTTCGACGTATTTATTAAAAACCTGAATGGCCTCTCGGATATGTTTTACAAAATGCAGCGTCATTTTCCCATCGGTCCGCAATCCGGGCCGATTTTTTTCCGGTAAAATACACGCTGAAAATCCCATCTTTTCAAACTCCCGCACCCGGTTTTCGCAATGTGCCACCGGCCGAATTTCGCCCGTCAATCCCACCTCGCCAATCACCCCAATGCGATGCTGAAGCGGCAAGTTCCGCTGCGACGATACCATCGCCAATACTACAGCCAAATCCAGTCCCGGCTCCGCCACTTTCATACCGCCCACCACGTTCAAAATAATGTCCTGCGCAGACAGCTTGAGCCCCATAATTTTTTCCATCGCCGCGATCAACAAATTCGCCCGATGAGGATCAACGCCCAAAAACGTTCGCTTAGCCATCCCAAAACCCGACGGCACAACCAGCGCCTGAATCTCTACCAAGAAAATTCGACTGCCTTCGGCAAACGCCGATACCACACACCCCGGATTCGACAACGTCGCTTCATCGATAAATAGCTTGGACGGATTCGCAACGCCCAACAGTCCGGTCGCCGTCATTTCAAAAATCCCAATTTCATTGGTATTTGAATAGCGATTTTTAAACGAGCGAAGCAATCGGTATTGTTGATTGCGATCCCCTTCAAAATACAAGATGACGTCAACCAAATGTTCCAATACTTTTGGTCCGGCCAAACTACCGTCTTTGGTAATGTGTCCCACCAAAAGACCGATCTGACCCCGGTCTTTCATCACCGTAATAATATCGTGAGCGCATTGGCGTACCTGGTTGACGCTACCCGGCACCGACGGAAGATCCGGGTGATACACCACCTGAATCGAATCTAAGACAAAAAATTCCGGTTGCACGTCATCAATCGCTTTAATCATTCGGGT
>CAYGHZ010000103.1:0-7819 GCA_964349635.1 uncultured Candidatus Marinamargulisbacteria bacterium | reverse complement strand
AAAAATGGGAACAACTAGTCCGCACGCGCCGCCTTTGTCTGATACGGTGCGAAGACTGGAAAGAAGCCCTAAAATATGATCGTGACACGATCAAAAGCGACAAAGAAAAAGCGGGCAAGAATTCCGACGAACACGACGACACGCCCGCCGGCGATAAAGCCGTGACGATAAAGGGCATGGACACGTTCGACGTGTTTGACCAAGCCATTGCACGCCTTCAAGCCGAAAAAGAATCTATTAACGATATAGCCGAAGTTTTTTTATCTTGCCTCACGTCCGACGAAGGCAAATATTCCCTTAAACAAGTAGACAACGCCTTGAAAAAAGCGTTTACCCGCCTAGCCGAGTAATCCCCCGCAATCCCTTCACGCCTGGCCGCTCGATACTCTCAAGCGGCCAGGCTTTCCCCTTCCTTGATTCACAAGGTGGGGCTTTGTCGTTGTGGCTCACGCCATGCTTTTGATCGTCACACGATCAACGGCAAACGATGGCAACGAAAAGCCTTTGCAAAGCCAAGCGTCATGCACGGCTACGGCGGGCGCTTCATTGCGTCGCAAAACGTAGACCGGGAAGCGTTCAACGTTGCCAGTAAGAAGAGACACGGCGCGACACGTTAGCCGGGCGGCGTCTTTGTTGGTAGGCGTTCATCAAAAGCCCAAGCTATCGAGCGCCGGGTGTCCGTCCATCGGCTAACGCCTTAATGCGGCAAGCCGTGCCTATTTGCGCACCATCTAACGCCGGGCGGAATCGGTGCGCCCAAAGCTAAACCATTTTTCAACGCTCAAAAAATTGATCGTGTCACGATCAAAAAAATCGGAGGTAGTAACCATGTGGCCAGAACAGACAAGCATATTAACCCTAGTCGGTGAACCGTGTTGTGAGCATAAACCACCAGAACAGCCGCTTGAAAATGTCCAAGAAAATGAAGCGGCAACAATTGCCCAAGACGCCATCATCGACGGTGTTTATGACCGATTGCTAGACCATTTTGGAGGCATCAAACATGGCCATGTCGCCAAACTTTGCCGGGAAGCGTTTACGAATAAGCGAGACATTAACGCCGTTCTTGGCCTGAATGAACAGAACGCCTTTAGATGTGAAATACCCATAGCGCCGTGCCAGGAAAATTTTTCAACCCTTTACCCCAAGACGTCGGAACTTTTTGGAAAACTGGCCGACGGTAAGGCGCACGACGTGATTCAGAACACAATCTCAATAGGTAAAAACCAGAACATGCGGTTTACCCGCTATTTGGCGCAGAACAAGGCGAAGGTCGAAGACCTCAAGCCCTTTTATGAACACACAGTCTGCGAAGAATTATCGATCAAGACGTTGGATGATCTTTCCATCTTTCGCGACAAGATCAAAGCCAAACGGTGCGTCATTTCAACCAACCCGTTCGACTTTATGACGGCCTCGCAAGACAGCTCGTTTTCATCGTGTTACGGCTTTGACGGCGAATATTTCAACTCAACGCTGGCCTTGTGTCGCCAAGCGCAAGCCGCGATGGTTTTTCTCTACGACAAGGACATTGCGCACAAGATTGGCCGAGCGTGGGTGTATCTGTTTCCCGAACAACGTAAATTTATCATGCTGGAGCCTTACGGCTCGTTTTATGAGGCTGAACAGAAAGGCGTCCGAGAAGCCATTGAACAGAAACTCAGCGACCACTTTGGCCTAGAAAACCGATGGAAAAAGTCGGTCATTGACCGTTATGAAAATCATTCTGGTGCTCAGTCGCCCGTCTATTTTGACGCAAGCAACGTCACGTTTGTTTGCCATATCAACGCCGACGAAGAACACGAGCCGATCGACCTTCCCGAAGCTCGATGTCTCTATTGTGGAACCAGAACAGATAACGCAAAAAATGCGTCGTGTGATGATTGCGTGAGCGATTACACATGCGAGGATTGCGGCCATGGTGTTTCCAGCGACGATGTCCGCTCTTATGACGGATACAACTACTGTGATGATTGTTTTTGCGACCGATATTTTTATTGTAATTACTGCGACGAACATTATCCAAATAACGAGGCAAAATACGTTGATGGGCACGGTTCCTGTTGCAACGACTGTTACGACGAGAAATTTGTTCGCTGCGAGGAATGCGACAAAGACATTTCCAAAAAAAGTGGCCTCTATTACGTGTCGGATATTACCGAGGACACGTATTGCGAAGACTGTTATCACGACCGCTTTACCCGCTGCTATCACTGCGACGATGAAACAGAACTGAGCGACGCCGTAGAACACGAGCACGAATCATATTGCGCCAACTGCTCGAAAGAACACCTCAAAGCCGATAAATCAGAACAGCCGCCTTGCCTGGCGGACACCGTAGTTCATGAGCCGTCCGAGTCCTTGGTACTAGTTGCCTAAATTCAATTGGAGGAACTGCCCATGCTGAACCGCATTTTAGAAATGGAAACGAAAGAATTGTTTAATTTTTTGGCCGAGCTATTTGAGAACCGGCTAGACCAGACGCTTATAACGGACGGCGACAATTATCTGTTTTATCCGTCACGTTCGCCGCTGTGTTTGGTAGCGCATATGGATACCGTCCGGCCAGCAAAACGAAAGGTCAAACTAGAACAGACCGGGCAAATTATCACTAACCGAAACGGGGTCTTAGGCGCCGATGACCGGGCCGGCGTGTTTGCGATTGTGCAACTCCTTTTGAAGTGTAAAGACCAAGGCCGTGAGCGCCCGTCGGTACTGTTTACGAACTATGAGGAAATTGGCGGTGTTGGCGTTCAAAAATTTATTGATGACTGTCGAGTCAATCCGTTTGAGAAAACGCGACTACTCATAGAATTAGACCGCCGTGGAGCCAATGACTACGTGTACTACAACGGCTATTTGCCCGATGACGTTAAAGACTACGTGGAAGCCTTTGGCTTTGTGGAATCGTCGGGCAGTTATTCGGACATTGCGGATTTAACGGACGCCTTCATGATTCCCTCAGTCAATCTGTCGGTGGGTTATTACAACGAACATTCCGTGCGTGAACGGCTGCATGTCGATGAGCTACAACTAACGATCGATCGTGTCTTGCGAATGATTGGAGACCCGATCGACAAGTTGTATCCGATGGAGCCGTATGACGAAGCCGGGTTTGCAGAATACGAAGACCCGCTTTTGGAAGAGCAACTCGTCTTGGAAGACCCGTTTATGGTCGAAGACTTTGAAAGTCAATTCCGGGAATCGACCCGGCTCGAACGAAGTTTTGATCGTGACACGATCAAAAGAAGGGGAGCCATTCTATGAAACCGATCACTTTAGAAAAATTCCGACTCACCGCGTCCGTAGCCCGAACACTGGCAGAACAGAATTGGGGAACAGGCGGCACTCATGCCTACAAGACGAACCGCAAAGGGGTCTTTTACTTTTCTTGTAGCGGGCATGGCGGCTATGTCGTCAATGCGAAGGCGTTGACCGAACAGGAACACCAAAACATCGAGGCGTTTGTTAAGCCTGATCATGTATCACTTTTAGTCCAACACCTGAACACCGGCGATGTGGTCATCGGTGTTCAAAGTCCGTTGAGCGTTCGGCCTCGTCGGTTCCGCTTTTTTCCGGCCTACGGTGCCGTGGAATGGCAAGACTACCCCTTCTATTTTTTCGAAGAGGATTGCGATTGGGCGTTGCTCGAACATTTCACAGATATACGTCGTGTCTCCGTCCATCAAAACTTGGAAGCACACGAACAGGCGATTCAAAGAACAATCGAGGCTTGGTTCCTAAACAAAAAAGCCACTTAAAGGAGATCGACATGGCAGAACACCACACCGACGCACCGACGCCGGACGGCGGGTTTTGGGTTGCAATAGCGCTTCTCATTTTACCCCACTGGCTTTTGGCTTTGGGGTTAGCGATTCATTCGTTTTTCAAATAACCCAAAGGAGATTTTTTTCATGACAAATAGCGCACTGGCTTTAGAAAGCAAGCGGCCACCGAGAGCCTTTTTAGAGTTTCGATGGACGACGTCACGAGCGCCCGACAACAACGGCCAATGGATGTTATCGGCAAAAGGCCATGGTGTGACAGCCGGTTATCGCGGAGGCTTCTTTATGGAACGATCTTCCTTAAACGGATTGTCATTTCTCAATCCCCGCGATGACCCCGGCCAATCGGTCTTCGGTATGCCGCCACTTGAACACGAAAAGGTTCTCAATGATGGAGCTAGCGGCTTTGCTTGCGTTGAAGGCATGCTCAACGCCTTCGGCTACCGGCTTCAACGAATCCCGTCCGGATGTAAACACGTCATCCGGTATCACGTCACACGAAAGGATTGAATCGATGAAACATTTATCAACGGACGAAATAAAGCGTTACGAGTTCTTAGCAGACCAGGAGCGCAAAGCCGGCGGAACTATTCATATTCACTGGTCAGAAGGATGCCCTTTTATTGCGATCCGCCTTCACAATCGCAAAGAAATTTGGATTGAGGACAAGAAGGCAGAACAGAAACTTAGAAAAATCCCTGAGACGATCTCAGCGGAAGATTTTTTATTGGCGGAGGCCGTCGAAGGCCGACTGACTTAAAAAGGAGACCGACCTAATGTTTAGAACCTGTTCATGATCTATGAGGTATAATCAATAGATGAAAAAATACCCGAGTGATCTGACGCGAGAGCAGTTCGAAAAGATAAGAATAGAATTGGAAAGAGCGCAAAAGAGAACGAAGCCAAGGAGTCTTGATTTATATGATGTATTTAACGCGTTGCTGTATGTGGTGAAAACGGGGTGTCAGTGGCGAGCATTACCGAGAGATTATCCGAAATGGCGGAGCGTGCATCGGTATTTTCAGGTGTGGAGCCAGCCGAGAAAATCAAAAATCCAAGAGAAAGAAAACGCCGACAGTGTACTGACGGAAGTTTTAAAAAAAATTAACGCAGGGAACGCGTATAAAAAATGGCAGGAACGCCAGGACCTCATTCGTCATCATTGATGCGCAAAGCGTCAAAAACACAGATACCGCGCATACGAAAGGGTACGACGCCGGTAAAAAGATATCTGGGATTAAGCGACATATTGCGGTAGATACTCAGGGTCTTGTACACGCCGCCTGCATCACAGCAGCGAATGTCACGGATCGTGCCGGTGCGCTCGATATGCTGGAAACGCACCAAAAGGAATTACGATCTGTAAAAAATGTTTTGGTAGACGGAGGCTACCGGGGGAAACCTTTTCAACACGCGGTTCAGCGATTGATTCACGCGGACGTCACCGTTGCAAAACGCAACGCGTTGCATACCTTTAAGGTCATGCCCAAGCGCTGGGTGGTTGAGCGATCTTTCGCCTGGATTGAAAAATGCCGCCGCCTCTGGAAAAACTGTGAACGTTTACTCCCCTCCAGCCTTGCCGTTCTACAACTGGCCTGTATCTTTATCTTGATTAGAAGATCGTGAACAGGTTCTTAGAACACCATTGAGAGAACCCCTAACAGAAGCCAGAGCGCACGAAATTCTCACGGACAGAGCCAATATTGTTTCGTTGGATGTTATCCGAAAGAAAGCGCCGTCCGTTTTTTCGGAAACGGCGTCGGCCAGAACAAGCGAGAAATACCATTTTATCCCCACGGTATCGGTGCTTGAGATTATGCGTTCTCAAGGCTGGCAGCCGGTCTACGTGAGCGAGCAGACCGTTAGAACAGAAGCTCGAAAGGGCTTTCAGAGGCATGTGCTTCGTTTCCGCAATTTTGAGAGGGATTTTACGATTAACGGTTCGACCGTGGAAATGGTGTTGGTCAATTCGCATGACGGATTATCCAGCTACCAAATTCACGCCGGGGTCTTTAGGCTTGTGTGCAGCAATGGTTTGGTCGTCGCCGACTCGCTTTTTGATACCTTACGCGTCCGGCACCAGGGCAATATGGACAAGGATTTTATCGACGTATCGTACAAGGTTATTCACGACGTGCCGAAGATTGCCGAAGAGGTGCGCTCTTTTGGGCAAGTGGTTCTGAACAGAGACGAACAGGAAGCCTTTGCGAAATCGGCGTTGACGTTGCGCTGGGATCGAGACCAAAACGAAACGGTGCCGATTGTGCCCGACCAACTCCTTCGGACGCGCCGGATGGCGGATCAGCCCAGCGATTTATACACCACGTTTAACACGATACAAGAAAATCTGGTGCGTGGCGGCTTGGCCGGGCGCAACCGAACAGGACGGCGAACCCGTACCCGTGAAGTGAAAGGCATTAACGAAAATATCCGGCTCAATAAGTCCTTGTGGCAGTTGGCGCAGGAAATGAAGCGGATCAAAACGACGGGAGGTTTGGAATGAAATCATCATTACGTTTTATTTGTCCGAAGTGCCAAAAAACGACGGTGGAATTGGTGATGGGTGGGGCCACAGTCACCACACCCATTTTAGAAATCAACGACGACGGCATCGATTACGACCTGGTCGAGCAAAACGTAGAAGACGGCCACATTGAACATTATCAGTGCCATGGTTGTGGCTACGTTCTTAAAAAAGACGGCCACACGATTGCCAACGAAGACGATTTTTTGCTGTGGCTGGCCGAACAGCCTTACAACAAGAAAGGAGCACGACCATGAAAAACACGAAGCCACGACTCATGGTTGAAATTGAAGACGGAGCCATTCAAAACATCATTTCAACCCTCGATATTGGGAAGAAAAAAAACCAATGGCGACCGTATCCCCGTATGAAATCGTATCGGATAAGACGTATGACCAGTATGTAGCGGAGGTAAACACAGATGAGTGAACAGACGATCAATCAAACCGTGAAAGAAATCCGAAAGCTAACGGCTCCGATCCCAGACAAAAAGCTGCGGAAATCAATAATCGAGTACGTACGCCAGCTTCATGAAAAGTTAGAAGCCCAGGAGTATAACGCCTTCGGTTTTTCGATGGACGACGTCAGACAAAAATACCTGGAAATGCTGGTCAATGATCTTGACCGGGACGACTTGGAAGCCGCGCAGGATTCCGGCGATCTCACGCCCGAAACAGCAAAAGACTACGGGCTAACCATGATTACGGAGGACGAGTGCAAAGAGGTACTGGATCACGTCTTGCGTAAATCCGACATGAGCGTCGGGGTTAGTTGGGACACCATCGAATGGGCGATTGACGAGTGTATTGATATGCCCGCTAAAGCCAAAGCTAAAAATTGATCGTGTCACGATCAAAATCCATATAAAAAAGGAATGAATACGATGAACAAAGACACCGTTGAAAAACGAGTGCGAAAAGCTGTTGAAACGACCCTCCGTAATGTGGGCCGGATCAAGGCCATGGCCGAACGATTTGGCGTGCGCATTGATGACAAGCTCAATGAGAACATCCGAGAAGCGATTCGGAAGCAATTTATAGATCAATACAGCATCTACGGCGAATGGGGGTACAACCGCGACCAGGAAAGCTATGTCGTAGAAAAGATTTGCTCGGATATCCGACTCACTAAACAACGATTACTTAGCGACCTAAGAATCGCTCAGTTTTTCTCGAACAAGGTAAGACTCTCTGCGTCTGGAAGCTATCGATCGGCCTGGCAGTTTATTTTTGGAACACCGCTAGATGAAACAAAAATTGTGGGGCGCTACCAGAACAGACGGATCGATATTTCCTTGACCCCCGACGAGCGAAAAACGTTGTGGGATCTGTACTACCATCGAAATCCTGAAACTGACATTGTTTTGAAGGCTATCCGAAACCATTTTCCCGGTCTCGTTTGTTCGGGAAAAGAGGATAGTTGGTGGGTTCGAGATTTAATGAACAAACTCAGCCATGAACACGGACTGAAATTCAACTTTGCAGAAGTAAATCAAGACTACTTGGCACTT
>CAYGHZ010000102.1:0-7851 GCA_964349635.1 uncultured Candidatus Marinamargulisbacteria bacterium | reverse complement strand
CCGCCAGTATTAGCTTCAAAAACACACCCTTTTTCGCATTCTCAGACCCCCAAGCCATTGTGTTTTTGCAACACCGCTTTTTCCCTTAGCACGCGTGGTGTGTAAATAACCGCACGCTTAGCCAACCTTGTTTTTCGAACAATGCACACACGTCTTTTTGGCAAAAAAGGGCATATTGCGGATTTCCCCTTGGCTTAATCCGGTCTTGGATTGAGGGTTGGAAATGGGATTGGCCAAGGGAGTTGCTTGAAGTGGAGGTCAACGCTTTCTGGGCGGTAGATGACCTTTTTTAGGTGCGTTAGAAATACTTCTTTAAGCTGCAATCGGGAATAGTCTTCGATGTTCGCTTTGAACCTAATAAAGGTTTGTTTGAGCGTGCTTAACGAAAGCTGGTCGCTTTCTTTTTGAACGACCTCAAATTCTTCTTTTAAGAGACGGCCTTTCAATTGTTTTTCTTCGAGTTCCATTTCGGCGAGGCGTTGGTTAATGGCGTCGCGTTCGACCTTGGAAAATTGGTTGGACATGACCGAGTCCAAATATTTGTCTTTTCGCTTGGCGATGGTGGCGAGCTGCGCTTCGGTGTCCCGGATGCGGTCTTTGATGGCTAAAAGCGTGTGGTCGATGTCTTGGTTATGTTTCAAGATTCGGTTTTCCAGCGGCCGGAAATGAGCTTCTTCGGACAGCGACAGAAAAATGTCTGTAATCCGCGCCTCGATGTGTTCCAAGCGAACATATTTCACCATGCATGTGCTGGTGCCTTTTTCGGCGCTTTGCGTGCTGGTGCAGCGGTAATAATAGTATTTAATTTTGAATTTATTGAGGCTGTAGCTGGGCGTCATCGGTCGATGGCAGTGGCCGCAGAAAAGCAGTCCTTGCAGGACGGCCTTTGTTTTTTGGTCGTCGTGGCGGCGGTGCTGGTTTTTAAAGAGGCGTTGGATCTCTTCGAATTGCGTGTCCGAAATGATGGGCTGATGGATGGCTTGGTAAAGCTGGTCGTACCACTTCACTTTTCCGGTGTAGATCGGGTTTTGCAAGATGTGATGAACCCGGCGCTTGTCCCACAATTTGCCTTCACGGTTACGAAACCCCGCGCCGTTGAGAAAGGCGGCGGTTTGCGTTGAAGAATGCGTGTCTAAAAACTTTTTCGCCATCTGTTCGACGGCTTCGCGTTCTTTCGGGTATGGGACCAGTTCTTTGTTAACGGTCGTGTACCCGTAGGGACGGATGCCGCCGTTGTACAAGCCTTGGCTGGCACGGTAGGAAAACACGTCCCGGAGACGTTCGGAAGTCTGCTCACGTTCTAATTGGGCGAAAACTAGTGCCACGCGCAGCATGGCTTTGCCCATGGCCGAGGTCGTGTCGAAGTTTTCTTTGATCGAGATAAATTCCATGCCCTGTTCGCCCAGCAGTTTCATGAATGCCTCGAAATCCAAAAGCGACCGTGAAAGCCGGTCGATCTTTTTCACGACCACGGCGTTAATTTTCTTGGCTTTAACGTCGGCGATCATGCGTTGGTATTCCGGGCGGTTGGTGTTGCCGCCGGACTTGCCTTTTTCGACGTGGATTTTATGGATTTTGAAGCGTCGGTAGTCGCAAAACTTTTTCAGTTCGTTTTCTTGTTCTTCCAGTGAGTCGCCCTCGTTGGCTTGGCGATCCGTGGAAACTCGGATGTACAGGCTCACGGCCATGGCGTCAGTGGTGTCATTGGCCGATGAAAAAGATTTAGGAGCGTTTTTCATACGATGCCCCTTTCCATTTTTCTTTTCCCAAAGCCATCGCAAGGCCGCCCGATGCCGGGCGGGCGGCCTCCCCTCCGACGAGGTTCAGAGCGGCAAGACGTCGGATTTGGTAGTTGCCCGTTCTTGCTCTTAAAAGCCCCTGAATCATTTGTCTTTTTTGGTTAACAGGTAATCCGGCCCGCTCTTTTATTTTTCTTTTCGTTTCTAACCGGAGAAAGCGCCAATACGGAGACTTCGAAAAAAAGAGATTAACGAACATAAACAGCCTTAAAAGCACCCTCCCAAATGCCACCGCATTTGAGCGGTACCCAGCGGACAACGTCGAAACCGGGTAAGTTGCGGTCGATGGGAAACAGAACCAATTTCTTGCGTTTGCGGATGGCTTCTTTGACCGTGAAAAACGTGCCGCGCGACTCTTCGGTTAAAAATGCTGTGACCCCTTCGCAACCTTCGACCAAGCGCATATTGCGCCCAAGCAAAGCGGCCTTAATGGCGTTGGGGTGTTCTGCGCCGTTGGAGTCGCCCCAGACGAGATTGCCGCCCCGGCTGTGAAACGTGCGGATATGTGGCCTGACCTTTACCGGAAAACTTTTCAGATTGTTCCACGGTGAATAGACGATGCCCCGGTGAAAGTGTTCGCGTTCGATGAGACGCGACAGGACGAAATCGTCCGTGCCCATCGCGCCGCCGGAGGCGATGTGGAAGCCGCGCGAAAGCAGGTCATCCACGATGTTGGCGATTTTACCCTTGTATTTACCCGACAACGACCGAGACCCGACCACCGCAATGGCGCGAACCGGAGCCACCGGATTGGCCGCTTCCACCTCCGGAGGCAATAACGCTTCCTCCATCTGCGACCGCATCCCGCGCGGAACCGTTGATCCAATTTCGTGCATCGCACGCAACACCGCTCGCACCGGCGAGACCCCATAAACCCTCGCTTTTGTCCCAATTCCTTCACCCATGTCCGTTTCTCCTTTCGGTTTTGAATTTTTGGCGGAAAAACCAAAAAAACCGGCACGAGTCAACGGAGATTTACATCGAAAGTTTTTGAATGGGTGAGGCCCTTCGCAATAGGGCTGGTTTAGGAGCGAATTACTCTTGGGTATATGCCTATTTGGAGTTCAAATGAGGGCGGGGAAATGTGCTACTCAGCAATGGTTGAGGAAGACATATTTAGGTATATGAAGGAATTTGGCGCATTTGACTATGAAAAAGCGCTGGATGCATTTTTGAGGCGTCAAAAACAAAACCCAAAAGCCTACAGAGGCCCTGACAAGGATCATCGTATTTTTCCAAATTATTACGCGCCGGTCTTGTTCAAAGGCGAAAAGAAAATGGGTTTGGAAATGATGCGCTATTCGGCCTATCCCCGCCAAGGGTTTCCCGAAGGGTTGGCCAAAGACCTGACCACATTCAACGCCCGACGGGAGTCTTTGAAAAACAAATTTTGGGAACACGCGTTTGGCGTCCATCACGGAATCATCCTGCTTACCGGCTTCACGGAATGGGTGAGCGTGAAAAACGTCGTGGATGCGGGATTAATGAGCCTTCAGAATATCCAAAGTAGATTCATGGCCGCAGCCGCCGAGCGGAAAAAGAAGGTCGAAGCGACTGGCAAAAAAGTTGTACCGACTCAGATCGAATTGACCCATCCGTTGCAACGGAAAATGGAACTGGACTTCCTGCCTAAACCCGCTGACACGTTGTTCGTCGCCGTCCTCTTTTCGCCGAACAAAGACGACACCGAACACGGCTTCGCCATCATCACTGACGAACCCGAAGCCGACATCGCCGCCGCGGGTCATGATCGAATGCCGGTGACGCTGACCGTTCCGGCAGCCAAAAAATGGCTGGCGCCTCAAGGGAAATCCGTCGACGAGTTGTTGGCGATTTTAAGCGAAAAAGTGCACGATCATTTCCGGGTGGATTTGCCGATGGCTGCGTAAAAATTAGGTATCAGGTGGATAGTTTCGCCAATAGCGCCCGAAATTGTTTCAATTCTTTGTCCGAAAGTTTCGTTTGAGCGACATCGTCTACAATCGTTGTGGCTTTCGCAAGCTGTTTTCCGGTGTGACTGGTGCCGTCTATCGGTATTTCGTCTGCCGCTAGTGCATTGCGCAGATTGAGGGCTTGATTGGCTTCGTGGGACTGGACGAAATGCAACAGCATTACGTCCCCAAGGCCCTGACCCGATTTTGTTCTGGGAACGATGGTGGAGTAGTTGAGGGGGAAATGAGTGTTTACAAAGCCGGTTCCGAAATATTTGTTGTTCACCAGCCAGGAGAGGAAATTGTCGTTTTTGCTTCCGTTACAGGTTTCGCACATGCCGACGATGTTGGCCGGGTCTAAGTAATGCATCATCAGTAGCGCCTTACTGGGTTTTCCCTTGGAGGTTTTAAGAACGTCGGGCAAGTCGGCGACCGGGTCGGCATCGGGATGCACTTTCTTATAGGCCGGGCCGAAGAGATAGAAAAAGCGTGCGCTAATCAAGCTGCCCGGATAAGCGTGATCGCCTTCGATGGTCGATAGTCGAACCCAATGGCCGGATAGGCAAGCGGTGACCATTTCGTCCAGGCGGTAAATGATACCCATGTGGGCGGCTTTCAAAAGTGCAATCCACTTCATGGGCGACATCTGCTGGTCTACCGCTTTGTCTTTGAATATGGTGACATTGTGTTTACTCACTTTTCCGGTTGTAAGCTGGGCCTCGCTAGCTGCAGTGCCGGCCGGCCTTTGGGCCGACTTGCTTAGTTTGTCGATCGTTTTCTTTCCGTTCAGTACATCTTGCACTTCCGCCAAATAAGGGTAATGCGCAGTCTTCGAAACGACGATGTCGGTGTTTCGGGCGATCAGGCCATCTGCGTCGCCTTTGACAGTTTCGGCCGCAACAACTTTATCGTCTTTCAGTCCCAACTGAGCTTGGACATCTTTTGGCAGGAGTTTAAGCGTAGCCTTCGGCACCGTCGACCCGATTTTGACGGGGCTTTCCAGTTTCGATTGTTCGGCGAGTTTGGCTTGGGCGTCGGTAGATAAAAACGTAATTAACCCTTTTGCTGTGAGAAAGTCGCTCGGTTTTTTCACTAGAGCAACAATTTTTTTTGAGAGTCTAGATTTTTCGCTTGCAAGCAATTGCTTGCGGTGGCCAGTAAACGCCCACCAAGGTTTTGGCGATCCACCGTTCATAAAATCCACTGCGGCTAAAAACGTGTCGCAAACGCAAGGGTCGTGGCGGACGCCGGTTTTTTTGTTCAAAGTTTGGTAAAGCTCCATGCCGTCTTTTCCAACAAGATCACGGGGTTCGGCAATGCCGATACCGCGAAGGTCGTCGGCTATCGCTTTGCCGATATTTGGAACGTCTTCCAGTTTTCTTGCGTCAGCCGCGCGCAAAGCTTTCATCTGCAGGTCTAAATCGCCGCCAACTCTTTGTTTATTGAATTCAAATCAAAATTCTCGGGCACAAAATAGACCGCGCGGTTTTTATAAAAGCTATGCGATTCATGCTTCGGGTCTTTGAGCGCCGCAAGAAATTCATAAAATCCCGGGATGCCTCCGATATCTTCCGGCGGGCAGTTGAGCTCTCCTTCCAAACAAATCGACCGTTTTTGGTCGGCGGTTCCTTTCACAATCTTTTCAAGAACGAGGTCATGTTCCCAGCTATCGCCGAAGTCGTAATCGTAATAGATGCTGTCATTTTCTTCTTTGAGAACATCGGACAGTTTCACTTTTCGCTCGTCCACAACATCGTCCGACGATTCGCCGTCAGGCTCTGCGTAAAAAATAGGCGTTTCGAGCCGACCTGTTTTAGTGCGGAATTGATGCAGGTGCCCGTTCTGCCAGCCCATCGTCGCTTGCAAAACGGCGTGTACCTTAGCCAAGGATGTTTTCGCCGGAATCAACACTCGCCGCCAAATTGGCGGGTTGGTGTCCATTAGAGTGATGCGAAGTTGATAAATCATTTCTCAATAAGAGTTTAAACTAAATCGCTAGTCAAATAAATGCGGTTTGAATCCCAAAACTTCATTACCGTTACAACTTCTTGAATTCGTCGGGATTGGAATGTTCCCATAGCCTAGAGACGAGGAGTTTGTATTCTTCGACCGATATTACTTTTCCGACACGCTCCCCATTGAACAAATATTCTGGCGCTTGGCGGCAATAGCGATCGTTCGAAACTAAGTAGTCTACTTCGTAGAGCAGCGGCAGATATTGGTTATCATAAATAATCGAATGATCAACGTGGTTATGTAGCCTGGATTTGTAAATGGAGGAAAACATTGCGTAGCTTGAGGTTCTCACGAAAAATCTAAGGTATCGGTAACTGTCTAGGCTTTTTAGTTTCGCCTCTAATTTTTCGAGCGAAGCCGCTCTTTTTTCCGGCTTGGCATAGCGGGCGACCAAAATTCTGAGAGCATCAGATGATTTCTTTTTAGTTTTTCTGTGAAACTCTTCAAAGTCATCGATGTTAGGGGCCCCAAGTATAAGCGTCTCGGTTTGTTCGTTCAGGTATCGTTGTACGGCTCTTTGACCTTTGGTGGCAAGTTCTCCCAAAATCGGAGAAAGGCCTTCCTTTATATCCATCTTCAAGATGTGAGAGTCAATCGAAAATCTTCGCGCTGCCTGAAGATTTCTTGCGTTGGTACCATTTCTCAATGCTTTTTCTGTCGAGCAAGGTAGAAGCCAAGGCTTATTGTGCTTTTTGTTCAAAGCTTCCCTAAGGCAAATATTTGGAAGGCAATCAAAAATCCGATCCTTTGAATGTTCGAGTAGAAAATCGCGTTTATTAGGATCTGGCTTTTCAGCCGCTTCTTTAAGTAAGACATGACTGAGGACCAGCCGAATTTTTCCTAATTTGACTAGGCTCAAAAGTTTATGATCGCTCATTGGAACGAAATTGTTGTCGAAACTTAATGTTATGGATTTCAAATTAGGTCGACAAGTTCGGACAGGCGTTTCCCTAATGCTTTTGAAATCTTTTTAAGGGTGTCCAGACTCGGCGATTTCAATCCGCGCTCAAGCTGCGAAACATACGTTCTATGGAGGTCTGCTTCAAAGCCGAATTCCTCTTGGCTCAAGCCTTTTTCAGTTCGCAACTTTTTCAAAACTCGGCCAAATTGTTTATTGCTCACACACCGAGTGTAGAAGCCTTGAATACAATAAATCTACAGACTATAGTATTCAACTATGACCGACTCAGTTGCAACAGGAACCGTCGAGCCTGATGACGAACGATCCGACAAAGTCTCGGAACAATCTTCTGCCGAGCCGTTGGCTGGCAAGATTGCCGAAAGCAAACTTGCCGCCGAGCCGACGGCGGTATTGGGCGTTTCTTCGTTCGAAACCGAAATCAATAAACTGGCAGAACTCGGTAACAATTTCACCGAAGTCGCGATTGACCTTTCAGACTTGCTTTTGACGGGAAACCGTTACGAAGTTGAAGTGCTGTTGCGAGATTTATTTGGCATCCTGAAAGCCGGCAAGCTGATCGCCCACGCTATTTATGAAAACTGCCGAAAGTCCCTGGCATCGGCGAGTCTTCCTGATGAACAGATTTTCCAAACCTTATCGAAAATCGACAAAATCTTGCAGTACACCAAATGGATTTTGGATTCGGAGAAATATTTGGCAAAACTGACGCCGGGCAGAGAATCCATTGTTTCTGCCGACGAGTTTCAGCAGATCAAGCAACGAGCTTTTGAGGCCGATTACGTTGGTGGCGATGACGCTACACCGTTAACGCCAAAGCCTGCGGTGCCGGACAAAGTCTATTTTGCGTTTCCTGAAACTCATTTGCCCGTCACTCCCGGGCAATTCATCTTGCGAGATTTTTTGGAGCATCGTTTGCCTGAGTATGCGTTTCGAAATTTATTTGACCTTTTTTCAATGCAGGAACAGGCCGCTTTGCTTTACGACCTGATTTTATATGCCTACAACAAAGAAAACCCATCCGCACGGACTGTCGGTTTTTTGGCGGTTTCGCTTTTTCACACATTGCCGCATCACAACCGGAATCACTGCCGAAAATCTCTTGCGGAGAACCTGACTTCCGACGTCTTTTTGACGTTTCAAGAAGGCTTGGATTTGCATCAGGCGCTTTCGCAGATTTTTGGAA
>CAYGHZ010000101.1:0-7881 GCA_964349635.1 uncultured Candidatus Marinamargulisbacteria bacterium | reverse complement strand
GGGTAAAAGTAAAACTAATAAGAAAAAACATGGAATCGATTTTGAAGAAGCGAAAGACCTTTGGGAAGACGAAAATCTGGCGCAGCTTAAATCCAATTATTTGGAAGAGGTTCGATTTTTATTTATTGGGCGGATTGGGCGCCGGTGTTGGGCCGCGATTGCGACCTATAGAAAGAAAAAAATAAGAATCATTTCGGTACGACGGGCAAGAAAAGCGGAGGAGGAAATATATGAAGGTGAAAAAAATAAAAGCTAAAGAATTGGATAAAAGGTTTGACGATGGTGAAGATGTTTTAGATTATTTTGATTTGGACTCCATCGAACGGCCTAACCTTAAGTCCAAACGGGTTAACGTAGATTTTCCGCAATGGATGGTGACTTCTCTCGATATGGAATCGGCTCGTCTTGGCATTTCAAGGCAGAGTCTCATCAAGACTGTTATCGGTGAGCATATAGACCATCTGAAAAAAGCAGCGTGAAAGAGCTTATATTTATGTTAGCCGGCTTGATCACCGGAGGAGTCTTTGCGTGGTTTTTTGGCCGAAACCGGTCGGCGGAGTTTTTCTCGATGGCGAAGGAGACGTTGGTCGCTCCGTTTCACGAGTCGCTTGAAAAATTTGATGAGCAGGTTCGAGGTCTTGAGTTTAATATCAAAAACGTGCAGCGCGAAACCCATAATTTGGCGACGGCGTTGCGCAATCCGCAGGTGCGGGGCCGTTGGGGAGAGATGACCTTAAAGCGCGTCGTGGAACTGGCCGGAATGTCCGAACATTGCGATTTTACCGAGCAATTTAATGTCTCGTTTGAGGGTGGGCGCATTCGACCGGATATGGTGGTTCATTTGCCGTCGGGCCGACAGATTGTGATTGATGCAAAAGTGTCGCTCGATGCGTATTTGACGGCGATTTCGGCGGAATCCGAAGCGTTGCGCAACGAAGCGCTGGCGCACCATGCCCGGCAGATTCGCAACCACATGCAGGCATTGTCGGCGAAAAGTTATTGGGAGCAATTTTCGAATGCTCCGGAGTTTGTCGTGATGTTTATCCCGGGGGAATCGTTTTTTGCAGCGGCGGTGGATGCGGATCATCGGTTGATCGAAGACGGATACGAAAAAAGCGTGATTTTGGCGACCCCGGCCACATTGATCGCGGTGATTCGGGCAGTGGCCTTTGGGTGGCGGCAAGAGCAGCTGGCGCAAAACGCGCGCGAGATTAGCGAGCTGGGCAAACAACTTCACGAACGATTACGAACCATGGCGGGACATATTTCCGGGGTGGGCGCGAGTTTGGAGAAAGCAAATGCCGCTTACAATAGCGCGGTGGCGTCGCTGGAAAGCCGGGTGCTGCCCGCGGCCCGTCGGTTTAAAGACCTCGGAGCAGCGCCCGGCGAAGAGATCGAAATGCTTAAATCGATTTAGTTCTTAGCCGTTTCTTCCGGCGACGGAATCGCGCCCAATTGCATCATCATGGATAAATTATCAAAAACGCCCCAACGTTCGGAGACTTTGCCGTCGACGAGGCGCAGCATGTCAAACCCTTCGATGCGAAATTGTTTTCCGCTGGCGGGCATGCCATGAAACGGGCCGTCTTGTGTGCCGGTCATCGTTACCTTTGCGGTAACCAAATCGCCTTCCGCGACCAGCTGATCGACCTGGATAGTCATATCGGGAAACGCGGCAAACATGTGGTCAAACGCTTCTCTGACGCCTTCCACGCCGGGCTTTTGACCGGGTTCGGGGTTATGATCCACAAAATTTGGCGTCAATAATTTAATGAACGCGTCCATATTTTTTGCGGCCATTTGCGCATAGCCATTCTTTGCGATTTCCTTGTTCTTTTGTTCGATCTGGGCCATTTTTCCTCCATTGCAGCCTGCCAGCAAAGCGGCGGCTAAGACGAGTGTTACAATACGCGACATTCGGTATCCTCCTGGGGGGTAATTTTCCGATCAAAACCATGATACCATTTGGAAATCCGGAGGAAAAAATGACAACGACAACGACACCAGAAGAGATGTTTCTCGCATCTATAAAAGAGACAGAATTTAATCGCGGCGGCTCCAACGGCGCCGGCGTTCCGGGACTAAAGCCTTTTATCGATGGCGTGGTTCCCGAAGAATTTAAAGATTTTTACTCGGCCGACGAATTGCACGCGTTGGCGCAATTAAAAGGTACTCCCCGGGATATCGAAGACCGGATGAAGGTCAAACTGACTGACCATTATTTGAAGTTAGCGAAACGCAGCGAGGCGCTTCGCAATCTGGTTAAGGCGCGTCCGGAAGAGACGCAAGACTTGTCCGGTGAGGCCGATCCGTCTAACCAAAATCGCTATTCTCCGGTTCGGGGGATGTTACATAAATACGAAATGGTGCTGATTTATTCGGCGGGCACGTGTTCGTCGCATTGCCGGTATTGCTATCGGTTGGATTTGTTTTCTAAAAAGACCGGTAAGGAAATGGCGAATATCGATGAGGTCTCTAATTATATAAAGACGCACAACCAAAACGTGGCGTCTGATCCAAACAGTGACTTGTTTCCGGTGAAAGAAGCGTTATTGTCCGGGGGCGATGCGATGGTGTTGCCCAACAAGCGTTTGGCGCGATTCTTCCTGGCCTTGGCCGGCGCAGGGGTTCAAACCATTCGAATTGGGACAAAAGAACTGGCGTTTTTCCCGTATCGATTTGATCAGGCCTTTTTCGATATGTTGGACGGTTTTCATCAACTGTATCCGCAGGTGCGGGTTGTGTTTGCAGTGCATTTTACTCACCCCGATGAATTTTTGGAAAAAGATGAAAACGGAAACTATATATCGCAGGGCTGGTATTACAAATGGATGCCGGTAACGGAAAATGCGGTCGAACAATTGGCTCGTCGCCGCCATTTTGTGAGTATGGAAAATCAGACCCCGATTATTTTTAAGGTGAACGACAATTCCAAGATGCTGCATACGTTGCAAAAAGAGTTGTATCACCATGGCGTAGGCAATCACTATTTGTTCCAGTGCCGGGAAATTGAAGGCCATAAAACGTTTGCGGTTCCGGTGGAGACGGCGTGGAAACTGGTGACGGAATCTCAAAAAGGTCTATCCGGCGTTGAAAAACATGCCCGGTTTGTGATGTCCACCGAGGAAGGCAAAATGCAGGTGGTGGGTGTATCCAACGACATTATTATATTTAAATTGTTCCGTTCACCGGGCGGGGCCAGCACGCAGGGGCATATTATTATGGCGAAAAGCAATCCGGATGCGTTGTGGATTACCGGGTATCGCGACCGGATTATCAGCGATGATACGGGGTTATTTAAGCAAGAATTGGTGGCGGTCGAAGCATGACCAAGGTTTTTCATCGGCATACGAAATCGGCGATGCCCACGGCCGTGAGCGGTGACGGATGTTATCTGATCGATCAAGACGGGAAGCGGTATTTCGACGGATCGTGCGGCGCCGCGGTGTCGTGTTTGGGGCATAGCCATCCCGATATTGTGCAAGCGATTCATGAGCAGGTTGAAAAATTGGCGTTTGCGCACACGAGCTTTTTTACGAACGATCCCATGGAGAAGTTGGCGGATTTTTTGGTGTCGAAAGCGCCTCAGGGCTTGTCGCAGGTTTATTTTGTGTCCGGCGGATCGGAAGCAGTTGAAGCGGGGCTAAAATTGGCGCGGCAGTTTTTTCTGGAAATCGGTCAGCCTAATAAACACCGGGTGATCGCGCGTCGACAAAGTTATCATGGCAATACATTGGGCGCGTTGGCGGCCGGCGGCAATATGTGGCGGCGGGCGATGTATGAGCCGTTGCTCCTTCAAATGTCGCATTTGTCGCCCTGTTACGAGTATCGCGAAAAGCGAGACGGTGAGTCATCCGAAGAGTTTGGGTTGCGCGTTGCCAATGAATTGGAAACCGAAATATTAAATTTGGGGCCCGAAACGGTGGCTGCGTTTATCGCGGAGCCGGTAGTGGGCGCAACACTGGGATGTGTGGCGGCGGTTAAGGGATATTTTAAGCGTATTCGCGAGATTTGCGACCAATACAACGTCTTGTTGATTTTAGATGAGGTCATGTGTGGAATGGGTCGAACCGGGACACTGTTTGCCTGCGAGCAAGAAGGGATCACCCCGGATATGATCACGCTTGCGAAGGGTTTGGCGGCGGGTTATCAGCCGATTGGCGCGTTGATGGTCTCTAAGAAAATATTTGATGCGATTCAAAATGGCAGCGGGTTTTTCCAGCATGGCCATACTTACATGGGTCATACATTGGCGTGCGCAACGGCTCTGAAGGTTCAAGAAGTGATTCAACGAGATCGGTTACTGGATCGGGTGAAAAGTCTGGGCGAAAAATTGGGAACATCGTTAAAAAAGGCGTTCGGCGATCATCCGTACGTGGGCGATGTGCGCGGTCGCGGCTTGTTTTGGGGTGTTGAAATCGTTCAAGATAAAAACACAAAAGCGCCGTTTGATCCGGCTAAGGGCGTGAATGTAAAAATCAAAAAATTGGCGATGGAACAGGGCCTGATGTGTTATCCGATGGGTGGCACGATCGATGGCAAAAACGGCGATCATGTGATGTTGGCGCCGCCGTTTATTATGGAAGAACGCCACATCGACGACATTATTTCCAAACTGGTTCCGGCCATCGACAAAGCGGTGGCATGAAGCCCGTTATTGTTTTGGTTGCGCCCAACGGCGCGCGTAAGACCAAAAAAGACCTTCCGCAAATTCCGATAACTCCGGACGAATTGGCGGATGAGGCGTTGCGCTGTGCGGAGGCGGGGGCGACGATTTTTCATCTGCATGTTCGCGATGACCGCCAGGGCCACAGTCTGGATCCCGTAAGATATCAAAAAGCGCTGGATGCCATTCGCAAAAAAGTGGGCGACCGAATGATGTTGCAGGTGTCCACCGAAACGGTGGGGATTTATCGGCCGGAAGACCAGATTCGTACGGTCAAGGCATTGAAACCGGAAGCCGTGTCGATTGGAGTCAAAGAGTTAATCCCGGATGAGGACCATAAAAAACCGGCCAAGGAATTCTTGGCATGGGCGATCGCTCAGAAAATTAATATCCAATATATTTGTTATTCGGATGACGATGTCCGCTATTTTTCGTCGCTGGTTAACGAGGGAGTGATTCCAAAACAAGCGGTTTATTTTTTGTTGTTTGTGTTGGGCAATAAACATACCGGAAGACCCGGTAGTCCCGACGATCTTCCCGCTTTTTTGGCAGCGTTGGATCAGCCTGCGCATTGGGCCATTTGCGTGTTTGGCGCGCGGGAATTGGACTGTTGCATTGAAGCCGTTCGTTTGGGCGGTCACGTCCGAATCGGATTTGAAAACAATCACCTGTTGGCGAATGGAACTATCGCTAAAACAAACGCCGAATTAATTGCGCAGTTTACGAAGGGCCGAGTTATTGCAACGATTGCGCAAACGCGACGTATTCTGACAGGCAATTAGGCGATCGTTCTTTCGACTATTCCCAAACGGCGATAGAACCCAGATTTGCAGGAGGTGTTCCGCCCATCTCCCGATTCCCCCACGCGACACACCGTCCGTTATCCAGAACGGCCACAAAGGCCCTCTCAGTAGAATGCACCGACCGAATCGACCGGTCTACCGGGATGACAGGGGTGGTTCCGCCATATTCCGGATTCCCCCACGCGACACACCGTCCGTTATCCAAAACGGCCACAAAGGCAAATTCAGTAGAATGCACCGACCGAATCGACCGGTCTACCGGGATGTCAGGAGTGGATCCGCCATATCCCCAATTCCCCCACGCGACACACCGTCCGTTATCCAAAACGGCCACAACGGCATGCATGTTGGAATGCACCGACTGAATCGACCGGTCTACCGGGATGTCAGGGATGTCAGGGACGGTTTGGCCTTGTGTCACCCCCCACGCGACACACTGTCCGTTATCCAAAACGACCACAAAGGCATATTCAGTAGAATGTACCGACCGAATCGACCGGTCTGTCGGCATGACAGGGGTGGTTCCGCCATGTCTCGGATTCCCCCACGCGACACACCGTCCGTTATCCAAAACGGCCACAAAGGCAGAGGTAGTGGAATGCACCGACCGAATCGACCGGTCCGTTGGAATGACTGGGGTGGTTCCGCCACGTCCCCGATTCCCCCACGCGACACACCGTCCGTTATCCAAAACGGCCACAAAGGCAGTATCAGTAGAATGCACCGACCGAATCGATCGGTCTACCGGGATGACAGGGGTGGTTCCGCCCTGTCCCAGATCCCCCCAAGCGACACACCGTCTGTTATCGAATACGACCGCAAAGGCATGTCCCGACGGAATAATTTTGGCGAGAGGCGCATATTCTTTTGTAGCCGTTATGGCCTGTAAATGCGATGAGAGCGTTTTTTCGGGTATGCCGTGATACCCAATCAGTTTTTGCGCCGCCAGAGTTAGCGCCGGGGCCTTCTGCACCGATATATATCGGATCGGATGCCTCTTTATCCAACCCAATGTCGTTTCTTTTGAATCTTTCAAATCTTTAAAGGTCAGAGATTCCGGTAAGCCAAGACTCTCCCGAAGGTCAATCGCCTGCCAGTCTTTGCAAACCCTTGAAGTCGCAACCAGGGATGGGAAGTCCAAATAGAGCGTGGCTCTCTCAATCAGATCGGTTGGGAGAAAGGAACAACTTACAATTTTTTTCTTCATACTTAATTTATCGTAATGTTAAATGTTAGAATTGCAAGTTTTTAATCAGGGACTAACTTTTAAAAAGAGCCGGAAATCGACCGGTGAGATAGAGCGGGTAATTGTGGATTTCTCCGTCTTTTTTTAGGTTCATGGCTGTGGCTCGAGAGAGTACGGGAGGGTGGTAGCGTTCACCGTAGACTTTGAGGCTTTTCTTTAGCTTGGAGTGTCCCGCTTTTACCTCAAGCGGATAAATATTTAATTCATAGGGCAGTATAAAATCTACCTCCGATAAGCCTTGGCTTGACCAATAAAATAGCGATTTTGGAAACCGGGCGGATATTTCCTGGGCGACGATATTTTCGGCAATGGCGCCTCGGAACTCCATAAACAACTGGTGGCCTTCCAAAATCATTTGGGCTGGCAACTTGACCATAGCGCCCAAAAGACCGGTATCTAGCAGGTACACTTTAAATGCATTTGGACGTAAATAACGGTCCAAAGGAAACATCGGATTTGAAATAAGGTATGATTTGTAAATTAAGCCGGCGTTGTATAGCCATTGGATGGCCGATTCATACTCCCGCGAACGCGCGCTTCCTTTGATAGCCGAGAAAATAAATTTTTTGTTCTCTTTTGATAATTGAGACGGAACGGAATCCCAAATTTCCGATATTCGGGTCACATCGTTCGCGGGCGCATGTTTTGAAAAATCCAGTGTATAGGCATTGAGTATTTCACGCTGAACCTTGCGTACTTCTTCTAAATCCCGAGATTCGATATATTCCGAAACGGCCTCCGGCATACCTCCGATGACGGTATACCGTTTGAATAACTCCATCAATTCGTTGTGAATGGAATCGGGAATCGAGGAATGACCGGAAAGCGTTTCTAAAAAAGTACGTAGTTGATTTTTGCCGATAGCATCTAAAAATTCAAAAAAAGTAAGAGGAAACATGTCTAAAAAATTCACCTTGCCGACGGGAAAGTTGTGCGGCCCCGGAAACCGCACACCCAAAAGCGAACCTGCCGCCGCAATAACGTAGTCGTTTGCTTCCTCCTGAAAATATTTGAGACTGTTAACCGCACTGGGACATTCTTGAATTTCATCAAAAATCAGAAGCATGTTTTTGGGTCTGATTTTTTTGCCTGTCTTGAGTGACAGTTTTTCCAATAGTATCGAAGGCTGCAAATCGCCTGCAAACAGATCCGCATAACTGGGAGAC
>CAYGHZ010000100.1:0-7921 GCA_964349635.1 uncultured Candidatus Marinamargulisbacteria bacterium | reverse complement strand
AGTGTATCCATTCCTACACCCCTTCGCCCCTACACCGGCGGAAAAGATGAAATCACCCTTTCAAAAACAGGCCCGTTAAAAGACATATTCGACGAGTTGGTGCAAACCCACAGCGCCCTCAAAGCCCGCCTCTTCGATGACAATGGTCAGCTTCGAAAATATGTAAATATTTATGTAAACGACGAAGATATCCGCTACGCCCAAGGCGACGCCACCCCGGTAAAGACCGGCGATGTGATTTCGATCGTCCCATCGATTGCCGGAGGCCGATAAATGCTGACACCGCAAGAAACCAATCGCTATTCCCGCCACCTGATCTTGCCGGAAGTGGGGCCGGAAGGTCAGAAAAAATTAAAAAACAGTTCCGTATTGCTGATTGGGGCAGGGGGGCTGGGTTCACCCTCCGCGCTTTATCTGGCCGCAGCCGGCGTGGGTAGAATCGGGATCATGGATTTCGACGTGGTCGACGAAAGCAATTTGCAGCGCCAAATTTTGCACGGTACCTCGATGATCGGAAAGTCTAAATTAGAAAGCGCCAAGCAACGCTTGAACGATTTAAATCCGTTAATAAAAATCGAATTGATCAGCGAAAAACTCACGTCCCAAAATGCCTTGGAAATTTTCAAAAAATACGACGTGATCGCCGATGGCACAGATAATTTCCCAACGCGGTATCTGGTCAATGATGCATGTGTGCTGGCCGGAAAGCCCAATGTCTACGCCTCGATTTTTCGATTCGAAGGCCAAGTCTCGGTGTTTAATTATCAAGACGGCCCCTGCTACCGCTGCTTATATAAGGAACCGCCCCCTCCCGGCCTGGTTCCGTCGTGCGCGGAGGGTGGGGTGTTGGGCGTTCTGCCCGGCGTGATTGGCGCCCTACAAGCCACCGAAGTCATCAAGGTGTTGTTGGGGATCGGCCAAGTTGCGTCCGGCCGGTTGATTATGTACGATGCGCTCAAATTAAAATTTCGAGAGTTAAAATTACGAAAAGATCCAACCTGTTCCATCGAAAAATTGATCGACTACGACGAATTTTGCGGGGTGAAAACACAGATGAATACGAAAGAAGAAATAACGGCTCAAGACTACAAATCCATTCGAGATGCCAACGGAAATGTTGTGTTAATCGATGTGCGCGAACCATGGGAGTACGATATCGCCTCGATCGAGGGATCAACGCTGATTCCATTAGGCAATCTGCCACAGCAAGTCCGGCAACTCGACCCCAATAAATCCTATGTCATCCACTGCAAAAGTGGCGGTCGCAGCGCCCAAGCCGTCGACTATCTTAAAAGCCAAGGGTTTAAGGACGTCAAAAACCTGTTAGGCGGCATCCGCAAATGGGCGGTGGAGATTGATCCGTCGTTGGAGATTTATTGAGGTCGTGCCCGGGCCAAGAATCCCCGCAAAGAGTCTACACAAGCGCCAATATCAAGATTGAAATCTACAAGAAAAAAATGCTACATTAAACCCAATCATTCCCCATCTAGAAATAGCCTGAAGGAGTAATCTCATGTCCAGGAAAAAAGTAACAGTCGTCGGTTCGGGTTTTGTAGGCTCAACCGCGGCGCAGCGTATTGTAGAAAAGCAATTGGCCGACGTCGTATTGATCGATATTTCGGAAGGTCTGCCGCAAGGCAAGGCGCTCGACATGATGCAATCCGCCGCCGTCGAAGGTTTTGACACTCATATTATAGGTACCAACGATTATAAAGACACGGCAGGCTCTGACGTTGTGGTGATCACGGCGGGTGTGGCGCGAAAGCCGGGTATGTCTCGCGACGATCTGTTGGCCATCAATGCCAAAATCGTAAACGGAGTCACCGAACAAATCGCAAACTATTCTCCGAATGCCATTATCATTATGGTCTCCAATCCGTTAGACGTTATGACGCATCTGGCGTGGCAAAAATCCGGCTTCAAATCCAATCGTGTATTTGGAATGGCCGGTGTTCTGGATTCCGCGCGTTATGCATGTTTTATCGCAGAAGAATTAAAATGTTCCAATAAAGACGTTCGCGCGATGGTGTTGGGCGGCCACGGCGACACGATGGTTCCGGTGCCGCAATATTCCACCGTTAACGGAGTTCCGATTACGCAGCTAATAGCGAAAGACAAAATAGATGCGATCAATGACCGCACCCGAAACGGCGGCGCGGAAATCGTAAAATTGCTAAAAACGGGCAGCGCGTATTATGCGCCGTCGGCCTCAGCGGTCGCGATGGTAGAGGCGGTTCTATTGGATAGCAATCGCATCTTACCGTGTTGCGTGTATTTGCAAGGCGAATACGGCGTCAAAAATTTATACTGCGGCGTTCCGGCGGCGTTGGGTAAAGACGGGGTTCAAAAAATTATTAAGTTGGATCTAAACGCAGCCGAGCTTCAGGCTCTGCAGGCGTCGGCGAAGGCAGTGGAAGAATTGATCGAAAAACTTCCGACCTTGGTTGCTCAATAATGATCAAAATTTCCTCAATCGCCAAAAAACAAATTGTTGCGGTATCTGGTCTATTGTTGGTGGGTTATTTGGTGTTTCACCTCACCATGAATTTACTGATTTATTTTGGACCGAACGCGTTCAATCGATTCCCCGAAGCAGCCAAGGCCACCGGAAACGTGTTGCATGTCGCAGAAGCCGGGCTGGCGGCCATTTTTTTAATTCATATTATGTTTACCGTTTGGGTCGTGATCGAAAATCGCCGCGCGCGCGGCAAAGGCTACGAAGTTAAACGCGCCACCGGCAAGCGATCGTTGGCGACACGGCTGATGCCTTACACGGCCACGGTGTTGCTATTATTTTTGATTATCCATTTGCGCGACTATACCTTGGCGGATCACCACGGGTATCGATCGGTGATCGGTGCGCAAAATCTAGGGCTGTTTGGCCTGGTGATCAATTCGTTTCAAAATCCGTTTCGGATGGTGTTTTATCTGATCGCGATGTTTTCGGTCGGATTCCATTTGGCGCATGGCATTCAAAGCGTTTTTCAATCGTTTGGAGTCAATCATCCGACCTACACGCCGGCGATCCAAAAAATCAGCACGGCGATCGGGTTGTTTTTTGCGGTCGCATTTAGCAGCATTCCGCTTTGGGGGTACTATGCTCAATTCTAATATTCCGGAAGGTTCAATTAAAGATAAATGGACGAATCATAAATTTAATATGAAGTTGGTGAACCCTGCCAACAAACGCAAGTTTGAAGTGATTGTGGTGGGCACCGGCTTGGCGGGGGCATCGGCCGCCGCAACATTGTCGGAGCTGGGCTACAAAGTAAAATCATTTTGTTTTCAAGACAGCCCGCGCCGGGCGCATAGCATTGCGGCTCAAGGCGGCATCAACGCGGCCAAGAATTATCCCAACGACGGAGACAGCGTCTATCGATTATTTTATGACACCGTCAAAGGCGGCGATTTTCGCGCCCGTGAAGCCAATGTGTATCGCTTGGCCGAGATCAGCAACGCGATCATCGATCAGTGCGTGGCCCAAGGCGTCCCCTTCGCTCGCGAATACGGCGGACTTTTAGACAACCGATCCTTCGGCGGCGCGCAGGTGTCCCGAACGTTTTACGCACGCGGTCAAACCGGACAACAATTATTATTGGGCGCGTACAGCGCATTGATGAAGCAAGTGCATAACAATGCTGTCGAGATGTTCCCGCGTCGCGAGATGCTGGATCTGGTGGTGGCGGATGGCAAAGCCTGCGGCATTATCGTACGCAACCTAATCACCGGCGAAATAGAACGCTACGCGGCGGACGCCGTGGTACTGGCGACCGGCGGTTATGGCAACGCGTATTTCCTTTCCACAAACGCGATGGGCAGCAACGTTACGGCTACTTGGCGAGCACATAAAAAAGGCGCGTTTTTTGCCAATCCCTGCTACACGCAAATCCATCCCACCTGCATCCCGGTGCATGGCGAGTTCCAATCCAAATTAACATTGATGAGCGAAAGTTTGCGCAACGACGGGCGGGTCTGGGTTCCAAAAAACAAAGGCGACAAACGTGCGCCTAGCCAAATCCCGGAAAGCGAACGCGATTATTATTTGGAACGCAAATACCCCAGTTTCGGAAACTTGGTGCCGCGCGATTTGGCCTCCCGCAATGCCAAGGTTGTGTGCGACGAAGGCCGCGGTGTGGGTGCGACAGGTCTGGCCGTTTATCTCGATTTTAAAGACGCGATTTCTCGCTTGGGCCGAAATCTGATTGAAGAACGCTACGGCAATTTATTTGAAATGTACGAACGCATCACCGGCGAAAACCCGTATGAAACTCCGATGATGATTTACCCCGCGATTCACTACACGATGGGCGGGCTATGGGTCGACTACAACCTGATGAGCAACGTTCCGGGACTTTATGTTCTGGGCGAAGCGAATTTCTCCGATCATGGCGCCAATCGATTAGGAGCCAGCGCTCTGATGCAAGGCCTGGCCGACGGCTATTTCGTGTTGCCGTACACGATTGGCGATTATTTGGCGCGCGCCGGTCAATCCAAAATCAAAACCGACCACGCCGCATTTGCGCAGTCCGAACAAGAAGTCAAAGACACCGTGACCAAATTATTGTCGATCAATGGCAATCGTACGGTGGATTCGTTCCACAAAGAATTAGGGATGTTGTTGTGGGATAAATGCGGCATGGCGCGCAACGAAGCCGGCCTAAAAGAAGCGTCGAAAAAAATACCGGAAATTCGCGAAAAATTCTGGAAAAATGTCAAAGTCACCGGCGAATCCGGCGATCTCAATCAGTCGCTCGAAAAAGCCGGGCGTGTAGCCGACTTTTTAGAATTTGGAGAGTTGTTGGTGCAAGACGCACTGCACCGTGAGGAATCATGCGGCGGCCATTTCCGCGAAGAAAGCCAGACGGAAGAGGGCGAAGCCAAACGCAACGACGACAAGTTCTGTTATGTCGCCGCCTGGGAATTCAAGGGCGTGGGTCAAAAGCCGGAACTCCACAAAGAAGAACTCACGTTCGATGAAGTGCATTTGAGCCAAAGGAGTTACAAATGAGCGAAAAGACGATTTCCTTAACCCTCAAAGTTTGGCGCCAAAAGGATGCGAAGTCCAAAGGCAAATTTGAAACCTACAAAGCGGAAAAAATCAGCACCGACGCGTCCTTTTTAGAGATGCTCGACGTCGTCAACGAAGGCCTGGCTCTTCAAGGCAAAGAACCCATCGCCTTCGATCACGATTGCCGCGAAGGGATTTGCGGAATGTGCGGCGCCGTTGTTAATGGCCAACCCCACGGTCCACAACGCAAAACAACGCTTTGCCAACTGCATATGCGCCTATTTAAAAATAATGACACGATCGTGATTGAACCGTTTCGGTCTAAGGGTCTACCGGTCGTTAAAGACCTGGTTGTCGATCGCAGCGCGTTTGATCGTGTGATGCAATCCGGTGGGTATGTGTCGGTGCGCACGGGTGGCGTTCCGGATGGCAATACCATCTTGATCCCCAAAGAAGCGGCGGACAAAGCGATGGATGCTGCGCAATGCATCGGATGCGCCGCCTGTGTGGCCGCCTGTCCCAATGCGTCGGCGATGTTGTTTGTCGCCGCCAAAGTTAGCCAATATGCACTACTGCCCCAAGGCGCGCCCGAACGCAAACGCCGCGTCAAAAAAATGGTCGAGCAAATGGACAAAGAAGGCTTCGGCAATTGTTCGAATGAATACGAATGCGAAGCGGCATGTCCCAAAGGCATTTCGGTTTCAAATATCGCCAGAATGAATCGTGAGTATCTTAAAACACTCGTTTAACGAGATTATTGAGCTCACCGGTTCCTATCTCAAATCCTCGGCGGTTATTGAGGCAACTGAAAACTTGGCGAAACGAGTTGCAAATGCCTTTCAAAGCAATAAAAAAGTCCTAATCTGCGGCAACGGCGGCAGCGCCTGCGACGCGATGCATTTCGCCGAAGAATTCACGGGCCGCTATCGCAAAAACCGCCGGGCGTTACCTGTCATATCGCTAACCGATCCCTCGCATATCACATGCGTAGGCAACGATTTCGGTTTCGAAGAAATCTTCGCTCGTGGCGTCGAAGCCTATGGTCAAAACGGAGATATCCTGATCGGCCTATCCACCAGCGGCAACTCCGAAAACGTCATTCGCGCCTTAAAAAAAGCGAAGGGGCTAAACATGACAACGGCCGCATTTTTAGGCAAAGACGGCGGCAAACTCAAAGGCCAATGCGACCTCGAATTTATCGTCCCCGCCCAAACCGCCGATCGCATCCAAGAAATCCACATGGCCATCTTGCATATCGTGATCGAAGGCGTGGAACGGACGTTGTTTCCGGAGTTGTACTCTCCGAATTAGCGCGAACTCAAAATCTCCCCAAAATCCACAATTTCCGAAAAATATCCGCTGTCCAAAACATCCGGATGGACGCCGTTGACATGGATCAAAACCGGCCGAATGGAAAACCCTTTGGGGTATGATAGTCGCTCAAGTTTTTGTTGGACTTCGCGGATGATGGCGGGTTGGATCTCCGATTTTAAAAATTTGATTTCGCATGCATACAGCGCGCCGAAACGAGTCTGGATCAAATAATCGATTTGGCAGCCGCGCGTTTGCGTCGTTTTGCGTTGAAAAAAAGGATTATTAAAAGTAATTTCGTCCGGCTTTATGCCCAGTTTTTGTTTGATCCATTGCCTATTATTTAAGACCAGATTTTCAAATTGAAAACCCATAATCGCTTCCCACCCTGGCAAACCAGATAAGGCTCGAAGAGTAAATTCGTTGGCGTCAATTTTGGAGCGATTTTTCTCAATGTATTTTAGATAAAACCGTAGATAATTATCGCTTAATCGAAACGTACTTAATTTTGAAGATTCTTCCGAACGGATATGCCAGGTGTGATCCCGCGACACAAATCCCGACTTGATCAAATCATCCAAATATTCGCTGATAAATCCGGTCTGGCCAATTTTTAATTCTTTGCATATTTCCTTGAGCTCTTTAGGGCCATTAACCAGGGTTCGGACGATCTTCTTATAGGTGGCGCTTCGATTGGAAAAGAGGTCGGAGAATATATGTTCAAATTCATCCATCAAAACGCCTCCCTTGGAAAAGCAAAGGCTTTTGATGTTTTCTTCCGCCGGGACATGGGGTCTGATTTCCTCCAGATATCGCGGTACTCCGCCGGTCACGCTGAGCAGTTTAAATTTTTCATAGGCCGAGATTTTCTCGCCCTGTTTTCCCCAAAATTTAGCGCAGTCCGTTAAAGGTAATTCCTCAACTACCAGCTTTAAAGAGGGGCGGCCAAAAAAACCGGTATTGGATAAAATATTTTTCTCAATCCAAGCGGAAGCCGAGCCGCACAACACAAAGATCAATTGCGGGTTTTTCTTGAAATATAAATCCCACGCATTTTTGACCTTGCCTAAGAAGTCGGAGTCTTTAGATCCCATCCAAGAAATCTCGTCAAATAAAACAACAACGCGACCGCGGGCGATTTTTTCATTGAGCAGCAGAAATAATTTCGACCAATCATCGGACGTTACCTCGGGAAGATGGGTCTGTAGGCTTAACTGCCGGGCAAATTCGTCGCGTTGCGATTGTGCGGTGGTATGAGCGGTAGGGGGCAACGCGGAGAACTGATAAAAGGTATATTTTTTAGCAAACTCTTCAATAAGACGGCTCTTGCCAATACGCCGTCTCCCCTGAACGACCACAAGGCTGGCGCTAGGCTTCCGGAGCAATCGAGCCAGTTTTTCTAGGTCGCTTTGGCGACCGATAAAGGAAGGTTCTTTGTTCATAAAAAGGTACTAATAATCCAAATAATTAGATTTGTAGTAGTACTTTACCACAAAAAATTTACTACTACAAACACATTTTTTTAGATAATTAGTAGTGAATAAATCAACACGAAAACAAATTCAAATAATGCTCCGCCACCTCCTCCCCATTCACCAACAC
>CAYGHZ010000099.1:6530-7946 GCA_964349635.1 uncultured Candidatus Marinamargulisbacteria bacterium | reverse complement strand
GGCGGCCGCCGCCCGCTCGGCCCACAGGCGGGCGTCGCCGCACTGCACGCCGGCGCCGTTGACCGATACTTCCGCTTTCGCGATCTGATACGAAAAAACGCTGTTATTGGGCTGAATATCGGCAGGCCGGATAATGCCCGAAATTCGAATGGTTTCAACTTCATCATTCACCTTTACTTTATGCTCGCCAACAATGTACAAATTTCCGCTGTCCAACACTTCGGTCACAATGGCGGTAATCACGGCCTGAACCCGGCTTTTGCGAGTGGTTTGACCGGTGCCTTGAAATTGGTCGTTTCCTTTTAAATTAAATTCATATCGCTTACGAATGGTTTCATTTCCCAGCAAATTGGCCACCTGATCCCAGGCCGACAACAGGTTGGTTCCAAGGCTTGAATCTTTTTGCGTTCGCGTACTCGCTTCCTGCGCGGCCGAAGAGGATTCGGAAACCATGACAGTCACGACATCCCCAACACGAATGCGTTTTTGAGTGGCGCTATACATATTGGGCTGTGCGCTGTCCCAAAGCGAATCAGCAAAAACGGTCGTCGGCCCAACAAGGAAAGTTAGGCTAAGGAGCCAAGCTAATACGGACTTTTTCTGCATCGAGCACAGTTCCTTCCAGGGATTTGCGACGCTCCAATAAGGTTCTAACTTTGATAGTATCACCTTTGCCTCCGTCTTCAAGCGCCTCGCCACTGATTTTGACTTCCAGGTTATCTTTCCTAAACAACAGCGTAATCCTATTGCCTCGCCGGACTACCGGCACGGATCGGATTTGACGGTCGTTGAGAATAACGCCATCGGGCAACGCGTAAATTGCTTCCTTGCCCACGGCTTCCGACGCACGTTTGATCCAGTGGGTTGGCAAGCCATAAATATCCCGACGTTCAATGAGCAATGCGTTTTCGGTTAACACTTCGCCCGCTCTTACGGGCCGAGACAATCTCACAACCTCGGACGAGGCGCCGACGTCAAAACCGACTGAAATATTTTGAACAAACCGGCCTTTCTGATTATAGAGAGGAATAGAAATTACGGTTTTCCCCAGTAGAGTTGAAATATCGTCAAATGACAAATCAAAAGACTTTACTTCCGGAGGGATCGTGGCTAGCTGGCTGGCGTTCGTTATCACAATCGACACGTCTCGACTCACTAGGAATGGGTAATCTTTTAATACTTTTTTAAGCGCCTCGCGCCGGGCCACCTGCTCGATGGAATCCGTTTTTAGGCTATA
This sequence comes from uncultured Candidatus Marinamargulisbacteria bacterium, assembly GCA_964349635.1. Lineage (GTDB taxonomy): Bacteria > Margulisbacteria > Marinamargulisbacteria > SXXA01 > CAYGHZ01 > CAYGHZ01. The sequence continues at coordinate 6,709 of CAYGHZ010000099.1, read as the reverse complement.
AGAGGCGTATGCCGGAATCGAAAGAAGGCAAATTAAAAGAAATAGCCTACTTAAGGTCGGCGCCATCTTTAAGTATTTGATCAGACGCTTTAATGGCCTTCATTGCAACATCAAAGTTGCGTTGCAACAACAGCATCTGCATCAATTCCTCGACGATGTTCACGTTCGAAGACTCGATG
>CAYGHZ010000099.1:0-6520 GCA_964349635.1 uncultured Candidatus Marinamargulisbacteria bacterium | reverse complement strand
GTTCGAAAATTCCAATGCACGCTGACGGATGCTTCCCGCCGCCTCTCGGCCGGGATTAACAATCGTTGGAGTACCGGAAGCCGATGTTTCAACATAAAGATTCTGTCCGATTCCAAGAAGTCCTTCGTCATTTACAAAAGACCCCAAAAGCATTTGGCCCACCTGTTGAGGCGTGGTGCTTGTTCCCGTTTGAACAAAGACGGCGCCCTCCTGATTGATGATGACTTCCGTCGTGTCTTGTGGCAAACGAACAGGCGGTTCCAACGGGTTGCCGTTGGCGTCCACCACGTTTCCTTGATTGTCGATGTGCAAATTCCCCGCCCGGCTATAGGCGACCCGTCCGTCCGGAATTCGAAATTGCATCCAGCCGCGGCCCTGAATTGCCACGTCCATCGGACGGTTGGTCACGGTGATATTGCCTTGTTCCATATTGCGGGTGACTTCCGCAATTTTGACGCCCTGGCCGTATTCAAAATATTTGCGCCGAGGTTGGCCGGGAGTTCCAATCACTTCTTCATTTTCAGACAGCGACTTGGCCAGCACCAATGGAAAGAGATTCTCCATCTGCATGCGGCTGGCCTTGTACCCGACTGTTTGTGCGTTGGCGACGTTATCCGCGATCATCTGCATTTTCCTTTGCAATGCAAAGGTTGCAGATTTTGCCATATGTAATTGCGAGACCATGTTTAACCCCTCCTTTTATCCTTTGACGATATCCATACTTTGTTTAACCATTTCCTGCCCAGCATCGACGGCGCCTTTATTCATCTGAAAGGAGCGCTGAGACATTAACAAGTTCATCATTTCTTCGATCAATTGAACATTGGATGTTTCCAATACTCGTTGATTGATAACGCCAAAACCAGGTTGACCGGGCCGATCCACAACGGGTTCGCCGGACTCGACGGTGGCCAGCCACATATTTTGGCCCATTGCCTTGAGATAATCAGGACGCGGAACATTGGCTAGGGTGATTTGCCCAATTTCACGCGGCGTTGTCTCGGTCCCGGTTCGGACAAAAACAGTGCCTTCGCGATTCACGATCACTTCTTGCGTGTCTCGCGGAAGGCGAACAGCGGGTTCGATCGGATGACCGTTAGGGTCAACCAACGTGCCGTCCGGATCAATATGAAGATTTCCGGCGCGACCGTAACCGAGTCGACCGTCAGGCAATCGAAACTGAAAAAAGCCTTTCCCATTAATGGCAAAATCCAACGGACGATTGGTGGTTTCCAGGCCGCCTTGGCCAAAATCGGTTGTGATGTCGGCAATGGCGATGGCCGATCCGTATTCGTTATAAACCCGCCTTTTTTGGGACAAAGAGATATTAGGATCCTCGATGTCGGCAATCAGCTTATCCAGAACCAAGGGAAATAAACTTTCCATGTTCATGTCATGGCGCTTAAACCCGACGGTGTTGGCGTTGGCGATGTTATCCGCGATCATCTGCGTCTTACGTTGAAAATTCGCGAAAGTTGATTTGGCTTGGTGCAATTGGGATAACATTGTTATGGAGCTCCTATCTGTAATGTAGAACTCATCGCGCGCGACGTGACCTTGGCTGTTTTCACGACTCCTTCATAAGACCGCTTCAACATAGCGACGTCGCCGATAATGGCTTTTAATACGTTATTTTGCTCCAAAAATCCCTGACGAACACGATACTTTTCTTCGCCCGTCACGCGTTCTGCGCCGGGATCCGATAAAATAAAAATACTGCCATTGAGAGTGATCAGTTTATCGCGTCCTGAGTCGGTAAACAATGCAATTTTTAATCGATCCAGCGGATCTCCGTTGGCAAACAGCATCCCGGAAACCGACGATGTTATATCCGCTCCCTCGGGCGCCGTAATGGGGCCGCGTTCGCCCAACACAAGAAAAAGACCGTCCGCCATCACCAAGCGATTTTGAGAATCCAAAACAAACCGGCCGTCTCTGGTAAAGCCCTCCTTGCCGCCGGGCAGCCGCACGGTAAAAAACCCACGGCTGTCTGCTTCCAAGGCAAAATCCAAATCTTTGTTGGTTTCAATGATCGGGCCGGCGCGCCAACGATAAAAGGGAATCATCTTGATTCGATGGCTGTCTTTGAGGCGACGGTTATATCCGCCCTGTTCAATAAAACCCGGCGTATCGACGTTCATCGTATAAAATAGATACATCGTGTACTGAATTTGATGCGCTCGCATCGATTCCATTGCGGCTTGCAGCGACGGTTCTTGGATTTCGTCATATTCAATGTCTTGTGCACGCATCGTGCCGACCCCCAGCGCAATCATAAAAAGAATCATTAGAATCAGTCTGCGCATAGTCGTTAGTGTTCCTCTTTCTTTCTCAACTTAAACATTATTTCGGAGCTTTGGATTTCGTATAGCGTTTTTGAACCTGCTCTCTCTTTTTCGCCATCTTATTCAATTGATAAACAAATGCCAAGATTTCCGCGACTATCGTATACAAATCTGGCGGAATTTCGTGAAAAATCTCCAATTTTGCAAGAAGATCGGTCAACGCTTTGTCTTCGACCATGGGGACTCGATTTTCTTCCGCTAGCTGCAGGATTTTTTCCGCCAGCGATCCCTTTCCAACCGCCAACACTTTCGGCGCCCGGTCTTTTTCAACATCGTATTTAATAGCGATGGCTTTTAGCTTTTCGCGTTGCGGTAAATCTAATTCTTCAATTCGGGTGCGAATCTTTATTTTTTTGGGTTTAATTTCCGCCATCAGACTTCCGTTTGAACGCGCGACATGTGATGGAGATTGAGTGTGGGCATCAACATCTTTTTGGTATCGACGCGTTTTGCCGTGGTTTGCACGCCGACAAGCGTGTAATTCAGCGCGGCCATCCGATCGCGCAGCCAAGGCGTAAGCTCGCCAATATACACGCGAACGTCTCCATGAATCGTATGAAAAATATACCAGATTTTGTTCTTGGTAATTTCGACGCTAACGCCCAATTCTCCCAATTCTTCTGTTTCCAATTTCAAAACAATTTTTTGTTTTTCCGAATCCGGATTAATTTTTTTCGTTCGCGGATCTTTTCGAACCAAGAGTTCAATATTCGATGGGGTCGTCGCCATGGGATTGGGAACCAACCAATAAGCAAAATGCTCTTCGCCAATAATTTCGCCGCGCTCCACGGTCTTCGATAAAATCGATTGCGCGGTAAGAGAGTCGATCACGTCTGAAATGTCGCCATTGAGTTGGCCGATTTGCCCGCGAAGCTGGGCAATCATCGCGTCATCGCCAATCAGCTGTGCTTTTAATCCGGCCAAAAAGCTTCGCAACGTGGCCAAGTCGGTTAGCGCTTCCCCGCGCGTGACCTTTGCTAAATTCAATGCGGTATCATTGGTTTTTTGCGTCCATTTTTTGAGCGTTGTGTCCCATTCCGACATCACCGAGGTCAAGCCGGCAAATAGGCCTGCTGCGAACATCGTTTGCGCATTTTGAAGCGACGCACGAAACACCGACACTGTTTGCTGCGCTTGTTCAACCTGAGCGGCAAATTTCGGATTGGTCGCCAGAAATTGATGAAGCGTATCAAAGCTCTTGGGACTGTCCAATCCCCGCGTCAATAATGTCGACGCCGTTTGTAACGCCCTTCCGGCCTCTTTACCCCGGGTCAGATCCTGCATTTTACTGAAATTGTCTAATGATGCTTCAAGGCCGTGTTCAATCAACGACATCATGATTTGCTTATTCTCGGCCGTTGGGGCTTGCTGCAAACGCAAAATATGGCTAACGATATCCGAAGGCGTCATTGGCCGGGCAATTGTCTCGACCGGTTTAGCCGGCGTTGGCGTCGTCGTGGCCGGCGTTGTGGCGGGGGCAAGCTTGGTTGTCGCTTCCGGTGCGGACGGCGCCGAGACGTTGCGGTTCATCGCACCCGGATATTCGATGCCTTTGGCTTTAGAAATTTGGTCGGCGCTGCTGCGCGCCGTCCGAAGATTACCTGGGTCAACCTTCGGGTTGGCGCCAACTCCGCCTAGCGCACCCATAAATTCCACCTCATAAGGCTATATCGGCGATTGAGCCTCAAAAAGATGTATGAATTGTTCCTGATCATTAATCAACAGTATAATGGTAATCCGGTGACAAAAAAATACCTGCTCGTCCTCCATTACGCCGAATCCCACGCCAGCGCTTTTCTGATCAACAAAAAAGGGGCGATTTTTGCCTCGGCGTCGCAATCAATAGAAGGGCGTGAGGCCGAATACGCACCGCTGGAAGTCATTTACGCGGTTCGTTCGGCGATACATAAATGCCTCAAGCAAAAAGGGGCGTCGCCGTATTCCATTTCCGCTATTGGTCTTACGGTCGATCCGCAGATGTGTCTTTTTTGGGATAAAGATACCGGGCTTCCCATTTCTCAGGCGGTCTCCGGAAAATCCCAACGCAACGAGGATGACACGCGCAGGTTCAGTAAAAAAACCGGTATTCTCCTCGACTATCGCGCCGCCGGCCCCAAATGGAAGTGGTTGATCGAAAACGAAAAAGAAGTCGCTGACGCGGTCAAAATAAAGCGGGCCAGGGCGGGAACTATCGACAGTTGGATTCTTTATCATCTCACCGGTCGCCACGTGCATGCCACCGATTGGTCAACCGCATCCGAAACCATGATTCTGGATTTCAAAACTCTGCACTACGATCCGTTTTTAAAAAAAGAATTTTCACTGCCGAAGAGCGCGTTGCCAGATTTGTCGCCAAGCGTTGCATCGTTTGGAAAAACCCAGGGATTTGTGCCGCTTCCCGACGGCATTCCGATCACGGCGCTCGCCAGCGAAAAAGCCAGCGGGTTGGTTGGCATGCAGGCTAACCGATTCGGCGAGGCCCGGCTGACCTTCGCCAATCAAGGTCAATTGACGCTGAATATGGGCGCAGAGCCTTCGACCTTTGTTTTGGCGAGCGACAACGTAGCCCATTATGGACAATGCATCGACATACCATTCCCAAACGCCCTAATGCGCCTAAGCCGAGGCCACGATCTTTCCGATCAGATCGAAGAGACACAGAATTTGGCGCAAAGCGTGAATGATGCTGCCGGACTCTCCATATTAGCAACCTCGACCGGTGCGTCGCTGATGGACGTGGGGGCGGATGCGACAAGTGCGCATGTGGTTCGGGCCATCTTTGAAACGATCGCTTACCAAATTCGCTCTACTCTCTTACAGTTTGAACAAGACACCGGTATTCACATTAAAGAAATCCGAGCCGATGGCCCGATCTCAAAAAGCAATTTTGTCATGCAATATTGCGCCGATATTTTGCAAATACCTGTTCTTCGGTTTCAGACCGATTACCCGGCCATACTAGGCATGGCGCTGCTTATGTCCCCACCCGGAGACCTGCAAAAAAACATCAAGGTCGATCGCAGCTTTCAGCCGCTAATGGATCCCATAAGCAGTTTTGCAAAATATAACGAGTGGCGACAGTTACGCGACCAAATCGTTGAGCGTAATCGATAATGCGTCCGCAATTTTTTTGAGCACCCGAACGGAAATATCTTTTCGCAGCGCACGTTCGATCTGCGAGTAATAGGTGAAATGAATATCGGCCAACTCCGCCAATTTCATCTGGCTGATATTTTTGTCCTTGCGATGTTTTTTGAGGTTTTCGGCGATCTGGTACTCTATCCCCTTATCATTGTCCATTTCATAAGCCCCTTAAACTTAGTTAAGTTTAGGTTACTCCCGCAATGATTGGGTATCCAGAGACGATTTATCTAGGCATTAAATTGAGGCGTGGGATTTCTTTTTTCTAAAAAATCTTCGAATGTGGTTTTTAAATCCACCAGACCGGTGGGCGAGACTTCGATAACACGATTGACGGTAGAATTAACCAACTGAAAATCATGAGACGTTAAAATAAGAATATCTGCCCATTTTTCCAGCGCTTCGTTCAACGATGAAATAGATTCCAAATCCAAATGATCGGTCGGTTCGTCAAACATCAAGACATTGCCCTGCATCGAGATCATTCTGGCAAACATCGCCCGCGCTTTCTCTCCGCCCGATAGCACATTCACTTTTTTAAATGCATCGTCGCCGGAAAACAGCATTTGACCCAAAAATCCGCGCAGCACCTGGGGGTCTTTGTCCAAACTAAATTCGCTTAACCAAGCCAAAAGTCCGGTATCGCGGTCAAAGATTTTCGAATTGTCTTTTGGAAAATAGGATAGATTCACAGAGTCGCCCCATTTGACCGACCCGGAATCCGCTTTAAGTTCGCCGGCGAGAATTTGTAGCAATGCAGTCTTAGAAACCGAATTTTGACCGGTAATTGCCACTTTTTCGCCTTTCATAACAGTAAAACTGACGTCTTTCAAAACCTGCCCGTAGGAAATATCTTTCACAGCCAACACCAACTCTCCAACCGGTTTTAAAGATTTAAACCGAATATAAGGGGCTTTCCGGGAGGATACCGGTAGTTCTTCCGGCCTAATTTTTTCGATTAATTTTTTGCGCGACGTCGCTTGTTTGGACTTTGACGCGTTAGCGCTAAACCGGCGAATAAATTCTTCCAATTC
>CAYGHZ010000098.1:0-7958 GCA_964349635.1 uncultured Candidatus Marinamargulisbacteria bacterium | reverse complement strand
TTATTGCAATGAACGCCGATTTGTTCCATATTTATAGGGAAGAGCAGGCCGTTTTCGCCGCGTTGAACTTCGAGGCGGAGGAATTTGGGCCGAATCAGGTGGTTGTGCGGGCTGTGCCGATGGAATTTGCCGATGTGCCGCTGTCACAGTGGTTTATCGGGTTTCTGGAGCAGCTAAAGCAAGTCCCTGGCTCGGCGCGAGATTTAACGGCGGATCGCAAGGAAAAGCTTCAGATGGCTGCGTGCAAGGCGGCAATTAAGGCAGGAAAGAAGATGAGTCCCGCAGAAGTACAACAATTGCTCGACGATTTTCAAGAATCCCCTTCAAATTACACCTGTCCTCACGGACGGCCATTGGTGATTACGCTCGATAAGATGAAATTGGAACAACTATTTAAGAGGCGGTAGAAATTGAAAAAGATTATTGCTATTCAGACACCGCGGTTGATGTCGGACGATGTGGTCGATTCATGGTGGCGTCAGGTTTTTCCCGGCGCGTTTACTAAAAACGGAGGCCCGGTCATAGTTAGAAATCTCCCGTTGCCGCCTCAGCCAATGTCCGGAATTTATTCGGATTTCCAAAGAAAAGGCACAGAGGAACCGGAGGCATTTATCGTTTGTGCTCCGTTTCGGAGCGGTACGGCTTCGCGTCCTCCGCACGCTCGATATAATTCGTTAGGTACGATCGCTCACGCTTCGCCCAGCTTTACATCCACTCCGCGAACATCGGCGCCGCGCGCGTTTCATTTGTCGACTGCAAATCTTCATTTGTCTCCCCCGCAAAGCGCTGCCTCAGGTCGAAAAACTACCGATGTTGACTCTCACGAACCCACCACGGTTACAAATAATTATCTTGACGGATCTAAAGTGCAATATGAACTGAAAGGATTGTCTATTGTGTACAACGATCAGCAATGGGCTCTTTTTAAAGAGACCGGGATGTGGAAGATTAGGGTGTTGGTGACGGAACCCGGCCTGCAGACTTCGATTGATGCTTCGTTCGTAAGGCTCTTTTTACGCACAAACGAAGCGAGTATTCAAAGCGCTTTCTATATGCGCCAATCCGAAATTACGCATCAATTAGCTTGGAATCAGGGGGGCGAGATCAAGCTGTGCAGAGACGCTATCTTGCGGTTGATCGGCGAAGATGAAGCCTGCCAGTGCTCCTGCTTTACGTCGAGTCGAACGCCGATTAATGTAGAGACGTTGGTGGATTTTTATAAAAGCTATATCGACGATCATTGTGCGCACTGGGTTAACATTTCCTCAGAAAATCGGCGGCCCTTTGAAACGGAACTTGTTAAATTTGTGCAAAGCGCCTTGGATCCTAAGAAAACCGGTGAACCTGATTCAAAGGCTATAAAAGCGGTGCTTGAGCAGGTATTGGGGGAATTGACGCATTTGGGACAGACGCAAGGTATTAGTGGGGGAAGACAATTTCTTGAATAACGAAACTCAAACCAAAACCCTTCAAATCACCATCGAATTTATATTCGATTTGCGTGGCACGCTGTTTATGGGCCTTGACGTGCAGTGGGACAGCGCTCCCGTTGATCTGGCCCTGGCGGACTTTTTAAAGTTTATTCGCCAAAACGAAGGCGAAATGAACCCTGGTGAGGCCGATTTTTGCTACGCCGTGGCCAAATGTGTGAAGCGGGTTGAGATCGATTCCCAGCCTCGATTTGCGATTCCTACCGATCCTGAAATGGCATTTTTATTCAAACGCGCGATCGAAGCCAAGGTTCCGTTGCATTGGAAACGGAAAGATGGACGCGTTCAGCCGATCCAGGTCGATGCCCCGATGCCGATCACGATCAAAGTGACCCAGCAGGGACGGCAGTTGGTCTGTTCGCTGGAAAACCGCCAGAAATGGATTGAGAATCCGTTAGCGTGGCTGACATTTCAGCACGAAAAGACGCTTTATTGTTTTTGCATGGGGGTGTTGTTGGAAAATCCGACGCAGCAATTTCATGATTTTATTGCGACGTTTCTTGATGGCCCCAAACAGCGCTATGAAGCGATCGAAGTTCCGGATTTCCTTAAGACCATCTATGAACCGTATAAAAAGGCGATTTTCTGGCAAGTTCAGGCCGATTTTGCCGCATTGTTGCCGCAAGAAATTTTGCCGACTCCAATCCTTAAGCTTAGCTACGAAGATCAGCGATTGAATCCGGTATTGAGTTTTAAGTATGGCAAAGAGAAGGAAAACAGCAAACAATTTATTCGCCGTGTGGATATGGAGTCGATCTATCAGAACGATTTGATGACGCTGTATACGGAGCACGAGTTGCCATTCTTGCTTCAAAGTCCGGGCGATATCGCTAAATTTCAAAAAGTGATTTTGCCCATTTTAGAAGGGCGCGGCTGGAAGATCGAGTCCCACGATATTCCGGAAATTACGGTGCTTTCGGACGAGGCTCGGATCGAATTTTCGGTGGAGGCGTCGGATAAGGACTGGTTCCATTTTGAGCCTAATTGCATTATCGCCGATCAAAAATTTTCGCTGCTTGAAATCGGACGTTTGCTGGTGCAAAACCAGGGGTATTTGAAAACAAAAAAAGGGTACGTGAAAGTTACAGATAAGTCGCAGCAAGAATTGCACCTGTTAAGTCAGTTTGGCGCGTTTCGACCGGGCCAAGGCTTCAAAAAAATCGATATATTGCCGCTAATTCAGCTTAGCAACGTGATTGGAAGCAATCGGGACGCCAGCGCGTTTATCGATCAGGCGAAGAATTTGACCCCGGTTTCTCAGGCGCTCCTAAAAAAAGAATTTTCGGGTACGTTGCGAGATTATCAGGTACACGGCGTTAATTGGCTTAATTTCTTGTGCCAATGTGGCTTTGGCGGGATCTTGGCCGACGATATGGGTTTAGGAAAAACCATTCAGGCCTTGGCATTTTCAACCCAGATCAAGGGCGATGGGCCGGTACTGATCGTTGGGCCCACCAACGTTATTTACAATTGGGAACAAGAAATCCATAAATTTGTACCTGGGAAAAAAGCGGTGGTGTACAGTGGCGCCAATCGGTCCAAGCTGGCGGGAACGTTGGGAAGCGCGGACTACGTGATTACGTCCTATGGCATTCTCAAGAACGATCTGGAAGTGTTGGGCGGATTAAAAGTGCGGGCGTTGTATATCGACGAGGCGCAATATATCAAAAATCCAAAGGCGCAGATTTCTCAGGCGGTAAAAGCCTTGATTTCGCCGTTTAAGTTGGCCATGACCGGAACTCCTGTCGAAAACCATCTCGATGATTTGTGGAACCTGTTTGATTTTGCGATGCCGGGTTATTTGGGAACCCAGGGCCTTTTTGATGCGACTCCCAAAGAAAAATTGAAGGCCAGGATTGCGCCGTTTGTGTTGCGCCGTATCAAAAAAGAAGTTCTGGATTCGCTGCCTGAAAAAACCGAAATGATTTTGACGGTTCCGCTCTATGAGGAACAGGAAAAACTGTACAAGACCATTCTTGATCTGGCGCGTAAAGGGATTCGCAACGCCAAGGGCATGGTCGATCGGATGAATGTGTTGACGTCGCTTTTGAAATTGCGCCAGGTGTGCATTCATCCCGGCCTAATCAAGGAATTTGAGCCTATGAACTTGCAGGCTGCAAAAATGGATACGGCTAAAGAGACTATCACCGAACTAATTGATGAAAATCATAAAATCGTTTTATTTACCCAGTTTACCGGTGTGCTGGACATGCTTGAATCGTGGTCCAAAGAAAATAAATTCTATTATGAACGCATTGATGGCAGCGTGACCGGTAAAAACCGGGCCGAAGCGGTGCGACGATTCCAGGAGACTGAAAAAGCGGGCTTATTCATGATTTCTCTGAAGGCGGGTGGTATTGGAATTAACCTAACGGCCGCCGACTATGTAATTCATTTGGATCCGTGGTGGAACCCGGCGGTGGAGTCGCAGGCGACGGATCGCGTGCATCGCATGGGCCAAAAGAACAAAGTGATGGTCTATAAGCTGATTGCGCAGGGAACAATCGAAGAAAAGATTCAGCAGCTTCAGGAAACCAAGCGGCAATTGTTAGGCGAGATTATCGATATTGATTCGATTGATGAGAAGAAAATAGATTTTGAGGAAATTCGGAATCTGTTGATTTCGTAAGTCCGACTACGGCGCCATACCTAAGGGGGAAGGATGGCGCTTTCGCCGGATACCCTTTAAACAACTGCTGTATCAAGCCAAGGGGGGAGAACTTGCTACACGTTTTTAAAAAGGGGAAAGTCTCGTGAGAGACTCTCAATTATTTATCGAAACAAAATGTAAATAAATTTCAACGTAATTTTTGGAAAAAATTTGAAAGAATTTCGGAGCATCTGGAATCCGGTATGTAGGTTGCGATTGTCTGATGATTGAAGTAGGGCTTGTCCAGCAAATGTACCACCGATCCTGCGGCGCCCCATTTCTTGTCTTTTGCCCCATAAAAAACGTGGCGAATGCGAGCATGTAGCATCGCGCCGGCGCACATGGGGCAGGGTTCCAACGTGCAGTATAGGTCGCAGCCATCCAATCTCCAATCGCCTAACAGGGTCGTTGCTTTCTGAATGGCCAAGATTTCGGCATGGCCGACGGCGTTTTGCGTGAATTCTTTGACGTTGTGGGCTTGGGCGATGACCTTGCCGTCTTTGACTATCACCGCCCCGACCGGAACCTCGCCCAAACTTGCCGCTAATTTTGCCTGTTCAAGAGCTAAATCGAGATTAGACGCGTCCCAGGTACTCACCGGTCTCGGTATTGATTTTGATAATGTCCCCGTCTTTAACGAAGGCGGGGGCGTTGACGACCATTCCGTTTTCGACTTCCACCGGTCGCAGGGACGACGACGCGGTGGCTTTTCTGATTTCCGGGGGTGCGTTGGTTACTTTAAGTTCGATGGTGTTGGGCAGGTCGAGACCGACTGCGTTGCCTTCGTAAAACGTGACTTGATAGTCCACGCCTTCTTTGAGATATTTTTCGGCTTCTCCGATCAAGTCTTTTGGAAGGGTCGCTTGTTCAAAGTTTTCGTTATTCATAAACACTAGGCCATTGGGTTCTGCATAGAGATATTGCATCGAATGCGTTTCCAGATCGGCCTTTTCTACTTTTTCATCCGGACGGAAGCGCTGTTCCAGGTTTTTGCCGGTCATGATGTTTTTGAGCTTGGTTTGCATTAGCGCATTGCCTTTGCCGGGGGTGACGTGATGCACGTAGGTGGCGCGATACAATTCGCCGTTGAGGTTTAGAATCATCCCTTCACGGATTTGGATGGCGATAATGATCATTATTAGAATTCCACCTTAGGTGTTTCTTTGGCTTTTTCGTTCATTTCAAAATAGTCCATCTTTGCGAATCCGAATTGCTTCGCAACTAAATTTCTTGGGAAAAGCTGAACGCTCTTGTTATAGGCTTGTACCATGTCGTTAAAGCGGCGACGTTCGACCGAAATACGATTTTCCGTTCCGGCCAGTTCGTCCATCAGTCGATTAAAACTTTGATCAGCCTTGAGCAGCGGATAGTTTTCAACGACTACTAACAATCGCGCTAACGCCGATTCCATTTGACTGGAGGCTTGGACGCGTTCGCCCACGGTTCTTGCGCCGGCTAGTTTGGCGCGGGCGGCGGCGATATTTTCAAAGACTTCTTTTTCATGTTTTGCGTAGCCTTTTACCGTGTTGACCAGGTTGGGGATCAGATCATAGCGGCGTTGCAACTGATTTTCTACCTGCGCCCATGCGCCTTTGATGCTTTCTTGCGCTGTCACGAAGCCGTTTCGAGCTGATACAACCCACAATGCGCCAAGGACTAATACCGCGACGATTCCGATTGCTATATTTCTCCATAATTTGTTCATTTATTTTGTTGCTCCTTTTTTTGTTTTTGGCCAAATGACTTTGGGTAATAATCTTAACGTAAATTTGTATAATTGGTCAGCGATTTTATAGGCTTCGTCGAATTCGTTCTCGGATGGGTCGGATGTGACGCCGGGATAGCGATATTCCCAGGCGCAAGGCGTCAGCATGTCACCGAGATGAATCCATTTGGAAAATTCAGGATTGATTTTTTCACATTCTCCTATGAGTTCGCCAATATCATGTGTTTTTTCAAATCGCTTATCATGAAACGTAAGAAAACCTTTGAGAGCTTTTTCTGCGGCCTGTTGGCAATGATAAATAGCGGTATCCAAAATGGGATCGTTACCTGAGGCTAGAATTTTTGCGGAAGACAGGTCATGAGAAGACTTTTCAATCCACGCACCAACGACCACAATTTTAGCGGACGGAATAGATTTTTTTGCCTTTTTCATAAATTTTCGCTTCAAGAGAAGCATAAACTGTCCGAATAAAATTGAATTCTTTTTTTGTTCGCACGATGATGTCCATCGGATGCCGGATATCGCGGAGCGATTCTCGGGCGAGAACGGATCGCCGGGTTGGGGAAAGATCGCTTTTTTTTACCACAACAAAAAGGTCAATATCGCTTGACTCGTTTGGATTTCCCCATGCATACGATCCAAATAGATATATGGATTCCGGATGCAAAGTTTTAACAAGATTGTCTCTAATGGTGTCCAAAATTTTCTTTTCAATTTTTCTTTTCATTTTCTACCAACCACCGCTTGCGCCCCCGCCTCCCGACGATCCACCTCCAAATCCTCCGAAACCTGATCCCCCGAAACCGCCGAACCGATCGTGCGGTCGAAGGGCGTTGCTTACCAACATTCCCAACAAAAATCCCCAAAATCCACTAGCGCCCCCGCCGCCGCCTTTTCTAAAGATCGCGGCAAATATCAGAAACAGCGCTAATAGTACAAATAATGCCGAAAAAGAAGAAGCGCGTTTTTGGCGGGGCGGCGGGGCGCCTTCTTCGTTCATCACCGTTCGTGCAATGGCCACGTGTCCGGCCATGATGCCCTGCGCAATATCGCCTTGCTTGAAATACGGGGTGATGCCGTCTCTAATTTCGCCTGCTTTGCCATCGGGCAACACGCCTTCAAGGCCGTAGCCGACTTCGATTCTCATTTTCTTTTCTTTTAAGGCCACCACAAAGAGAACGCCGTTATCTTTTCCTTTTTGGCCGACGCCTAGTTTTTCAAAGAGTTTGTTGGCATAGTCGTCGATGGATTCGTCGCCGATCGTAGGCACGATGACCGTGGCGATTTGGATGCCGGATTGCGCCTCGATTTTTTGCGATATGGCTTCCAATTGAGCGCGATTTTCGTCTGACAGGACGTGGGAGGGATCCGTGACATAGCCTTGCTGACACCAAATCGGTGAGCAAAGAAAGATCAACAAGGCCAGGAACTTATTCATTGATTTGCGTGATGATCTTTTCAAGTTCCTCAAGATACGCTTCGAAGGACTTTGGTTTTTCTTTCAGGCCGTCAATCTTCATGAATTTGAGAACTTTTAAAAACGAAGGGAGAGATTGCGTGATAAGGCCTTCCGGATTTTCCTTATTGATATAGCCTTCTCGCAGCTTAAGAATATTGGATCGTAAATAGAATTCGCATTCGTGTCGTAGATTTGACGGACTGATTTTTACATTTTCCAAAAGGTCTGTTCCGGCCAGAAGCGTGCGTTGACGCTGCATTTCTAAAAATTCGATTGGGAAGACATCGAGCGCGTTTTCCAATTCCGCTTGAGTGAAAACAGTTAGTTTTCCCGCCAGTTTTTTATAGATTGACTGAATTTGATCCAGAACGTTTAACGGAGCGGATTTGACTACAATCAGAAGATTTGAGGTATCATAGCTGTATAAAGAAACAAGATTTTCTTTGAGAATTTCTTCGATTTTTTTATGCATATTTCGGATTATAGCATCATTGATAGGATTTTGATTTTCGATTACAATTTTTTCTTCTTTGCCGGCATAGCTCAGTTGGTAGAGCAACTGATTTGTAATCAGTAGGTCGTTGGTTCGATTCCGACTGCCGGCTCCAGTGTCGTAATATCCCGAGATAGCTC
>CAYGHZ010000097.1:0-7959 GCA_964349635.1 uncultured Candidatus Marinamargulisbacteria bacterium | reverse complement strand
GGATTATATGCTGCATTTAATGACCCGGGTTATGAAAGACATGGTCGTGAATGAAGATCAGATGAAAGAAAATATTGGACGGTCTTACAACGTGTTTTTCTCTCAGCAATTATTGCTTCGGTTGGTAGAGAAGGGGATGACGCGAGAGGACGCCTATCGATTGGTTCAGAAAAATGCGATGGCGGCGTTTCAGGAACGGGTGATGTTTGACGATAAAATTAAGAAAGACAAAGATATCAATAAATTATTATCGAAAAAAGAAATCGATGCGATTTTTGATTTTGGCGTGTATGTGAAGAATGTGGATGTGATTTATAAGCGGGTATTCTGAGTAGGTTTAATTCATCTTTTTCATGGTAACTACAGGAGAAGATTATTGTGACCAAAAAATTAACGCTTAGTATGGATAAGGAGCTTATTACATTTGCGCATAAAATTGCGGAGCAAACGCATCATTCTGTTTCAGGGTTGAAGCAGAAAAAATCAATTTCTTATTCGAAAAATGTATCTTCTTTATACGGTCTGTTTGCGGATGTTCCTTTTCCGGACAAAAAGAAGTTACGATCTATTTTTCATGATAAAAGTAACGATTGATCTCAATGTAATTTTAGATTTTCTCTCTAAAAGACAGTTCCATGCCGAAGCTGCATTTTCTGAACAAACAATTTTCCGACCATAAAAAAGTAAGGAGTACTATTCTTGCTTTAACAGACATTCTTCACGTATTGGATGTTACAGAGAAAACGTTGCGAATTGCATTAGATTCGGAAATGTCTGATTTTGAAGATGCGGTTGTTGAGGTTAGCTCCCATTTGGCCAAAATCCCCTATATTGTGACGCGGGATATGGCAGATTTCAAAAAAAGCCGGGTTAAGGCGATTTCTCCTGTGGATTGTCTAATATTGGTGGGCTAAGTTCCGGATCTTGATGTTAAACTGATTGGAGGCGGCACCCAGATTCGAACTGGGGGTAAAGGTTTTGCAGACCTCTGCCTTACCACTTGGCTATGCCGCCATTTATTATAAGGAATGGATATGGTAATCGAAACAGGCCCTGACTTTCAAGCGTTATCCGATCGGTATATGCGAGAGCTGGAGATGGCCCGACGCGTTCAGCAAGGGTTGCTCTCTGCTGAAACTCCGCAATTTCCGGGTATCAAGATTGCCCGGCAGTGCATCTCCGCCGAAAGCGTTGGGGGAGATTTTTATACATTTATCCCAAAAGACACGACCGCGTTTGTGACCGAAACACCCGGTGTTGTGAAATATGTGGATAAGGGCGAATTTTATTTGGGGATAGCGATTGGCGATGTCGCAGGCCACGGGATTTCGTCGGCGTTGGTGATGGCGTTATCTTCCGGGATTTTGTCTGAGGTGGGGAAAGCGACTCGTTCGGCGGCGGAAACGATGCGGCGCAGCAATAATAATATTTTAAAATATATTCAACATTCGCATGTGAGCTATGTGACGGTTTTTTACAGTGTATTGCATGTGTCGTCCAAAAAATTGGTTTATTGTTCGGCGGGGCATCCGGGCGCACTTTTTATTAGAGGCGATACGGTGCAGGAGTTGAGTACCGGCGATGTGTTTTTGGGGATGTACACCGATGCGGCGTATCAAGAAAAAGAGATTCAGCTTCAGCCGGGAGATCGGGTTTATTTTTATACGGATGGGTTGGTTGAGGCGCGCAATCGGGCCGGGGAAGAGTTTGGTCTTGAGCGATTGATTGAGATTATCAAAAATAATCGAGAAAAAACCATCGAGAAATCGAAAACGGAAATTTTTGATGCCGTTGCCGGTTTTTCACAATCTCAAACCATTCGAGATGATCAGACGTTGGTTATTTTGGAGGTTGGCTGATGCCTATTTCCCGCAACACTCTTCAGCGCATTACGCCCTATATTCCGGGCAAAACCATTCAGGGGCTGACGAAGATGGCTTCTAATGAAAACGCATTGGGTTCGGCGGTGAGTTGGGAGCAGCTAAAAGAGGCGTTTGAAAAAATACATGTTTATCCCGATATCTCTTCTTCAAATTTAATTGAAAAGCTTTCAAAAAAACTTGGCGTTTCGACTGACCAAATAATTTTGGGTAACGGTAGCGACGAAATTATCCAGATGCTGGCGCTCGCGTATTTGAACCCCGGCGATGAGGTGTTTACGTTAAAACACACATTTTCCGAATACGAATTTGCGGCGCATTTAATGGATGCGCGTTGTGTTCGCGACCGAATGTCGGAAAAAACAAAACTTGTGTTTATCGCCAACCCCAATAATCCGACCGGGACGATTATGACTCGCGCTCAATTGGACGCCTTTTTGAAAACGGTTCCGGCTGGGGCGTTGGTGATCATGGATGAGGCCTATTACGAATATGTCGAAAGTTCGGACTATCCGGACATAATCCGAGACTATCCTGATTTGATGGTTTTGCGCACATTCTCAAAGCTTTATGGGTTGGCCGGATTTCGGATTGGATATGGCGTGGCAAAACCGGAGGTAATTTCGACACTTCGAAAAGTGTGTCAGCCGTTTAATATTAATAGTTTGGCGTTGAAGGCCGCGGAGTTGGCATTGGATGCTACGGATCATGTTCGGAAAACATTGGAGATGAACCGGGCCGGGAAAAAATATTTGTATGTCGAATTGAATAAATTAGGACTGCCTTATTTAGAAACAGAAGCTAATTTTATTTGCATTCAACTTCAATCTCCGGTTTATGACGGATTATTAAAACAAGGTATTATTGTGCGTCCCCTGGAGAGTTTTGGTTTGCCAAATCACATCCGGGTGACGATTGGTACGGAAGAACAAAATAGGCGTTTTATCGACGCTTTAAAAAAGGAGCTCTAATTATGAAAACGCTATTGTTCGAAAATCACGTCGCTCAAAAAGCGAAAATGGGGCCGTTTGCCGGGTATCAGATGCCACTTTGGTATACGTCTATCAAAGAGGAGCATTTGGCGGTGCGCCGGAATGTGGGGATGTTCGATATTTCGCATATGGGTGTGTACAAAATTTCCGGAAAAGACGCCTTCGATTTACTGCAAAAGCTGTCCTGTAATGACGTGAAAAAATCGCTGGATCATAAAATGGTCTATTCGATGTTTTTGAATGAAAACGGCGGCGTTTTGGATGATGTGATGATTGGCTATTGTGAGGATTATTTTGTGCTGGTTGTGAATGCTTCCAACAAACCGAAAATCGTAAGCTGGATGAATCAGCATAAAAAAGGCGATGTTCAGATTATGGAATTAACCGGGGATCATGCGTTTATCGCGGTGCAGGGTCCAAAGGCGGTTGAATTGGTGGGTGATGTGACGATCCCTCGATTTGGTGTCACAAAAAAAGATTATTTGATGATGCGCACCGGTTATACCGGGGAAGATGGCGTGGAATTGGTGGTGCCCAAAAAAGACGCGCCGGCGTTTTGGGAGCGGATGTTGGCCAAGGGCGTGGTTCCTTGCGGGCTAGGGTGCCGGGATACGCTTCGTATTGAAGCAGGCCTGCCGTTGTATGGGCAAGAGTTGTCCGAGACGATTACTCCGCTGATGACGCGGTATCAGTGGGTATTAAAATTTGATAAAGAGTTTATTGGGAAAGAGGCCTTATTGAAACAGAAGCCGTCGCTGACGACCGTGGGCATTGAGATGGAGGAGAGAATCATTCCGCGCACCCATTATAAAATTAAAGAGGGTGGCGAAGTGACGTCGGGGACGCTGTCTCCGGTGACAGACAAAGCGATCGGCATGGCGTTTGTAAAGCCGGAATTTAGCGCGTTGGGCACTGTTTTAACAGTCGATGTTCGGGGTCGGGATTGCAAAGCCAAAGTGGTGAAGGTGCCGTTTGTTTGATACGGGTGTGTGGAAGAAACAAGCTTGGAAATTGAGAACGATTTTTTAAAAAAAGTACTTGGGATCAGTTAAAGAACTCTTTTTTGGTCTAAACGATGGGAACAGCCTCAATAAGGTATTCCGTGAAGTCTCTCAAGATCCTCCTGTCGTCTCTCAGGCATTCCTTCCTGTCGATTATGTTCATAGATTTTTTGTCATAAGTTATCACCTCTCCATTCGGCTTGAATGGGGTTTTGCGTTTAAGTCGAGTATCTAATTTTATATCCACAAATTCTCTGGATCCTCTGCATAAAATTGCTCCGCAATCAAACCTTATGGGAGGACCTGACTCGGTAAGATGATGTTTTTGAATTTCGAACCATTCGCCATCGATCCAAAGTCTATCTCCCAATTGTAGAACATACCAAGTGTTCTTTGGTATAACGATATTAATGGTATACAGCAGCCTCGACAGATGATCCAGGCTTCGTTCCGCACGTACAAAGAAATCGGCGTCGGGGAGGTCGATGAGCTCAGTCGTGTGGCCGCGATAGGCAGGTGGTCCTTCCCATATTTTAATTTGATCATCCTGAAGCCTGGGCGTGTCTGTAAAATCGGCTTGTTTCTTTGCAAAGTATAAAGAGACCTTTCTTAAAAATTGTTTCCCGCGAAAGTCCAGGCTTACTCCGGGACCAGGGGATGCTAGGGAAACTTCTTCTAGATTTGAACACTCCTCCCACCTTATAGTTGCATTTCTCACATTGTCCGCCTGGAATTTTCTAAGATTGTTATTTTTTGGGAATGTAATGTTTCTTACTCTGCATGCGCTCCCTAACCTCACGTCGATGATTTTTTGGCACTTGCTTAGGTTGAGATCGAAGTCAAAATCCTGGGAGAGTGTGGGGTGCAGGGCAAAAGACTCCAAATCAGGTAATTTCATAATTATTTCGCTTAAAAATGCGTAAAGTTCCCCGATTTCACTTTCTGAGCCTTTGTTTATGCAAAAATTTTTAACTGGGGCGTTATCGTCTGACGGATTTATATAAAATTCAAAACCAGTCATTTTCGCTGCGTGTTTAAGTTGTCCGACGGTTAGGGCGTCGGAGCCCTTGGCTTCGCGGTCTGGCGGCCGAACCGGTGCGCGGACGGCCTGATTATAGGTTTTGCCTATGGTGCGAAATAGACGGGTGAGGTCGTTGGCATCCAAGATGGCGGAACGGGCGCTGGCCGCGGAACCCAGGCGCGCGGCGGCGTTGGACTTGGATTTGGCATCGTCTTGGTGGGGTAGCTGCGCCATGGTGCCCATTATTTCTACTGCCGATTTGACGGGAATGCCGCGCTCGCCGTTAAACACTTCGATTTCGTAACCCATCTCGAATAAGGTTTTCCAGAAATCATGCTCAATCACATGAACGATTCCATCGGCCTTTTCGCCCCAGGGGTAGCCGGTGAGGATGAGTTTTTTGGGTTTGAATGTCCGGGACGTTTCGAGTACGCGATAGCAATTGGATTTACCTTCCTCCATGCGGCGGATCACCAGTGAGCCCTGAGACGGCGTGAAACGTTCGGCCACGGTGTCGGTGGTTTCGGTGCGTATGATGGCGAAATGCGGATGGGTCTTAATGGCGTGTTCGACGATGGCTTTCACTTGGGCGTTTTGAAGCTGGGAGTAACTCGGAATAGCTATCGAAACGGCGCGGTCTACCGGGGCAGTGACTTCCGAGAATAATTTGGCATAGACCGGATCTGCGCCGGCCACTTCTTTTTGGGTGGTCGCATCCGTTCGATGACTGGTCGGATCCACCGTTTTCCATCCCAATCCGGGCAGATGTACTTCAACCCAGCCATGACTGGTGCCGGAGATCACACCATCCGTGGCGTAATAGCCGCTTACCCTGCGGGCAAAAAGACCGAACCGGCATTGCAAAATAGCGGCAAATGTAACGGAAAATTCGTAACAGACTCCTTTTCGGATTCTCAGGAATGTATCGATGGGATGCGGGTCGGTAGAGTCTTTGTAGGCGGCGGCGGTGGCCAGGGTTTTGCTATACAGGGTGTTGGCCTTAAACCATTCTGATAAAGCCTCTATAACGTTGCTTTTTAATTCGGGCGATGGCGCGTTTTTGAGCAGCACCTCCGTTTCGTTAAGCTTGTTTTCCAACTCGGGCCAGAGCGCGACATTGATTTTGAGTTCTTTTTTTGTTGCCTCAACGATGGGTTGATAGATTTTGGCGCAATCGCCAACGTCGGGATTATTGGGAGTCACGATGTCATAGCTTAGAGAAGCGATATCGTCGGTTGATTTGCCGTCGACTTCGACGCCCCAGGTCCCTTGCCCATGCCGGGTTACCTTGGCATCCTGGGTTGTTCCGTTGCCATAACGGATGCGGATAGTGGCGGCTCGGGCGCCCGTCGGCAGCAAACATTCGATGAAATATTTTCCATTTGCGGCGAGTATTTCCTTCACGTCTAACATGGCGCTATCGCTTTTTACCCAGGCGGCGGACTTGGGGTCGTCCAGGAGGTCTTTTTTGTTAACGGGCTCCGGCTCGCCTTTGGCATTGAAATTCCCATAATATCGCCTTGCTAAGTAATATGGCCTGCCGCTGCTTAGTCGGCCGCGCGGGGGTTTGGTGGCTTTGCCCGTTAATCCGGAACGGGTGCCTGACGATATCGGGGTGATTTTGGGTCCGGCGGATTTGGGGGCCGCGGCGGCAGCAGCGGCTGCCGGTGGTTCGGGAGCTGCGAGTGGTGGTGGCGAGGCTGGGGCCGCGGGAGGTGGCGTTTTCGCAGGTGCTTTTTTCATGGCAAGCTCGGCCGCTTCGACGTCATTAAAAAATGTCCTGGCTCGCAATGCGGCGAGTTTGACCTCACGGGGCGCAAGCGACGCGGGGATAACGCCGGAGCCTCTAAATAACGCTTCCGTTCTTGGATCGATGGGTTGAGGGACGTAATGCCGAAATAAACTCCGCCTGGCCAACTCCATTCTTGCATTTTCCAATTGCTCAAATCTTGCGCCGGCTCCTCGGATTTGAGGTCCGCCAAAGGGATGAATGAGGCGAGCCAGACTATCGGAATAGGCTTTTTGCTCTTTAGCTTCTTGTTTGGCCTGATAGACCGCCGGGTCGATCAGCTTGATGTCCTCGCGCTTGGCGCCCAATATTTTTAGATGATGCCCGTAATATTCCTGAAGCGCCTCGTCGTAAGGGACGCCGTTTTTCACCGCTTCCTGAACGAATAGTGCCTCGCGAGGGGTGGGCGTGGTTTTAAGGCCGCGTTCTTCGAACATGGATTTGAGCGTGAAATGCCATCGGATGAGATCCCGATTGGGTACGATTTGCGATAGTTCGGCTGGACTGTAATCCGGAATGTGCTGAACAATGAGCCGATTTAATAAGGCGGAGGAGAACATTTCCCGGCCGGCCAACGTGACATCATTGGTGGTGATGAATAGGAAAAAGCCGGGATGCGCATCGCCGGTGAGGACGGCGTTTAAGAGGCCTTCCAGGATACCGCTGCCTAGTAAATTGGCTTCAGAGAGTACCAATAGTCTGCCGCCTTCCTTGGCTGCTTTGATACTGGCTACCATGGTTTTTAAGCTGCCCACATTAAGATGGACTGCCCCGGTCCCCGCCAACATCAATTCCAGCTGCCGGTCCTTGCCGCGTCCGGAAGGGCCCTGGATCAACATTCCGCGTTTGCCTTTGACTTCCTTGGCGTCGGCGGCGCGAAGATCCAGCACGCGTTTTACAGCGAAGGCAAGGGTTTGGTTGCTGTCGGTCATCACAAAGTCCGGGAGTTTGAGATCAATTTTTGGCACGGTATCGGGCGTAAATCCGGTGCCCATTCGCACCCACTCTGCCAACGCCCTGCGTTGTCCCGCGGAAAGCAATCCGCCGTAGACTTCGAACATCAGATTAAAGATGTTTTCGGCCGGAAATGTGGCGACGCGACGGCAGACTTCTTCGAGTTCGCGGGGCGAGAAAGAATGTCCGCTTAGAAGTGTTTTGACCTTGTTATGGAAGGCCATGATTTTTTGCGCGGTGCCGGCGGCGGCTTTCTCCAAGGCAGGCTCGAGTATTTTTTTGAGAATGAATTCGTCTTTGAGTTCTTTGAGGCGAGTTTCAA
>CAYGHZ010000096.1:0-8050 GCA_964349635.1 uncultured Candidatus Marinamargulisbacteria bacterium | reverse complement strand
CGCCCCCCAACGACATCGTCCTTCCGTGCCCCGGACCCAAACAACGCACAATGATAAACAGCCTTTGGCTAGCGATGGAAATTGATCCGGATAGGCATCTGGCACAGGCCGTCGAGGCCCTTAGCAGCAAAGATGACAATAATAAGAGCCTCGACGATCTCGCCGCCAAATTAGCCGACTGGAAACTTTCACGTCCCAACTTTGATGCCAAGAAAGTCAATCTAATTATTAAGGCAATCGCTGCCAAAACTAATAAAGAGTACGAAAAAAAGTTTGAGGCCAAGAAGGGTGCGGGGCCACCCCAAGTCGCTGCGCCACTTCCGGATGCAAAGACCCTGGGAATAACAGACGATGCGCACAAAACATTAACTGAGCTTAACAAGGTTTCGAACGATCCGGTGAAACTGGAAGAAGAGGTTAACAAAGCTATTTCAGCCGATTACCTGCAGGCGCCCTATTTGGGCTTCCTGGTTTCGCACGTGTTGAGTTCAAACAATTCAACACAAAACAACCCATTTGCTCAAGCAATTGCAAAAGCTCTCCGAGACAACCGAATTGTAAAAGCACTTTCCGCAGCGCCTATACCCCCCGGCCTTGGAACTGACGATGTCTACCCTCAATATCTATCTTGGCTAAGCGCCATCATGCATCCTACAGGGGAAAATCTGGACAAAGTCATAAAATGGGGGACAACCGAGCCCAACCCGCCCGGAGCAAGGGCATTAGCCGGGACAGTACTACCTGCGCTGGAAAAATGGATGAGCGATAAGAAAGAAGATAATCCTTATAAAATCGCCCTAACCAAAATCGCAAACGCCATCCGGCAAAACGACCGAGTCGCGGCGTTCTTGCCGCCGGAAGCTCCACCGGAGGTTAAAGTTGCCAAGGTAGAGGCACCGAAAATTGCGGCACCAATTGCAGCGGCAGTAACGGCAACTGATTTAGGCATCAAAAATCACCAACTAACCGAAGATCTTGTTAACAGGCTGTTAAGCAAAGCAAGAGACGCCAAAGCAAGCGATGGTGAACCAGAAAAAAGCGTCAGGGCGCATTTTTCAAATACCCTCTCAGATTCTTTTGGTTTTGCAACATATTTATTGAACCAACTGCAAAGTAAGGCAGATGAGCTAACAAAAGCAGATCAAGGAAACAAGGAAGCTGAAGTGTTAGCTAAACTTGCACAAGCAATCCGAACCACCCCCCTTGTAGTTCGTGCCCAAACTATGCCAACGATTCCCGGTCTCGTGGATGCCGCGCTGGAACAGTTCAAACTTTGGTGGCTCTCGGCAAGACCCGTTGCTAGCGGCCCAATCGATGCCAACGCACTGGAAAATTCAATCAAAACATCTAAAGACTCAATTAAGGTAAAAGAAACAACAGAAACCCTAAAGGCTTGGCTCGCCGGAAAAGCAGTTGATGCCGACCCCGGCGAGACCGTCCAAGCCATTGTCAAGGAACTTTCGGCCGGTTTAGGCGGCGGATCGAAACTCGAAAGTAAGGGCAACGGGGAAGACGGCGGTGGCAAGGGAAATGGTCCGCCTGGACCAGACAGTGGCCCTCCGCCAACTAGTAGTTCATCTTCATCAAGCACCACCACAATCGTTACCAAGAGCGTAGAGGAGAAGGCCGACGCCGTAATCGAATTGAATTCGAAGTCTCAAAGCGTCCAAGAGAAGCTAGACGTAGAAGCCGCTTTGAAAGATAACGCAGTGGCAGGAGCAGCCCTAAAAAAAAGTATCGCCGGTATTGCAGCAGAAATAGCCGACTGGTTCTGTGCAAATGATCGTGATTTAGGTATCCCGGCCCAAATCAATGGGGTTCCCATTTCAAGGGATAATCTGAGCGCTGCGACCGGCGAGCTGGTTAAACAACTTACAAACCAATTTAAGGGCGACGCTAAAGAAGACTTCTACAAAGCAGAAAGCCTACGAAACCAATTGAAAAGCAACATGGGCGGCTTTACATCTCCATCCGCATTTTTGGAAATTGAGGAATATGCAAGGGAAGCGGGAATGAAAGGGACAATCACATCATTGCCGCTAACCAGAACCATTACCCGAGAGAACGTACGGAATCAACTAAAGGGCACCGGTCAAAAAATCCTTCAAAAAGCCGGTGAACTTGGATTTAATTTGGCGGTCAAAGGCGATAACCCCACTTTAGACACCGTTGAAGAGATCCTAACCGACGCGATATTACAAGAAGAAGACCTCAAGCGTTCGTATGCCGACGTGATGGCAAATTCGTTTGCCAAATACAGCTGCACCTTATTTACCAACGAAGCAACATTTAACACGATATTTAACGGCCAGAAAGATCGCGATAATCAACATAGAATACAAACAAACGGACAGCTCAGTCTTCAGAGAAAATCTGATACTTCGAAGACGGTTCAAGCCAAAGCAGCGGAAACGAAAACCGACAACAAAGCCACAGCGACCAAGCAAGATCAAACACCTCCAACCCAGCCAGCCAAGAAAGACGCAGAACCAAACCACCCGTCAGCAACCAAAGCAGTGAAATCCATGAAGGATCTGCAACAACTTTCACCCCCCGCACGAATAGAAGAAGCAAAACGCCTCTTGGCGCGAGTCCACGCCCAGAACCAATCCACATTTACCGAAGACGGTCTAAACGACGTTATAGTCGGCGCCGTAGCAGAAATGACCAAAAATGATCCCACGATAACGCCTTACCTAGAAGCGGCGAAGGTAGTTAATCACTCTAGCGAAAAACGACAGCAAAACGTTCCCGGAACCGGCGACTGCTTTTTCTGGGCAGCTGGTAGGCAACTATTGCATTTAGCCACGCAGGGAGTTATTCAACTGCCGGACTCATTTATGCCGGAATTCAACAAAGCGCTAAAAGAGGAAGATGCCGCAAGCAAAAAAATAGATGCAAAGAACTTTGTAGAAGAAACTAAAAAATATAATATCAATCAAACAGTAGCCGGTGTTCAAGTTACAAAATTAGAGGCTGCTTTTCAAAAAGCGCTTCGCAACGCAGCAGCAGCTCATCTATTGAATCTTAATCCGGCTAGTGCGGATTTGGTAATCAACGATTTTCTTGGGGAAAATGGAAGCATTCTTGCAAATGACGCAAAGACAAAGATCTATTCTCGTACGGCGTCTCACCCAGGCGTAACGATAACCAGTTCTCAATTTGATACCGAACGAAGGGAAGCCCTTGACGAGGTAACTGCCTTTGTTAGAAGGCCCAAATTTTACGTCGGCGCAGGCGCCGCCATCGTCTTAAGCGACTTATTCAAGGTCAATGTGTGTATTGATAGGCCAACCTTCGATCAAAGCAATCAGACAATAACACCGCATATAAATGCATTCGGAAACGGCCCCTCCATTTACGTTGTAAAGGTTCCGAATGTCCCCCACTATCATTGCGCACCGTTAAATCGGGCCGGAGTTGCCACAAATACCACGCAATTACCACGCGATCAAGAAAAAACAGTCCAGACGGATGCCGTAAAGAAAGAGCCTGTGCCGGTCAGTGATCCTTTAGTACAAAATTTGTTTAAGGAAATTCTCAAGAGAGACTTTACTTTAGGCAGGGGATTCATCCAGGAAGCGCGTAACCTACTGTTCTCACATAACACAACCACCGTGAACAGACTTCTTGATGGCCTATTTTCCGCTATGGAAACGTCGGAAAAAGGAAAATTAAAGCTTGGAGCTATTTTAAGCACGATATTTGAGTCAGATTCCGGAATCTATTCGCCAGAAAAATTAAGCGCAATTGCCGAGATTAGGCGGAGAATTACCGCCGTTGATCCTTTAGAGGATCTGTCATCAGCAGTAAAACAAATCGAATTCATCGAACCTTATTACCTTGAAAGTAAAGCCGCTATTTTCAGGCGAAAAATTCCTCGAGAAGGTAAAATGAATAACCCCATACCTTCCCGTCTCAGGAGAATTCCTTTTATTCGAGACGAAGAAATTCGCCACATCTCCGGAATTTCAAAAGAACATCGAATTGATACCCCCGAATTCATAAAAATATCCATTTCAGAAAATGGAAAAACAGTAATTCAACAACAAAGCAAGGCCAGCTGCGTACATACCTGTATTGCAATGCTATGTTACGACGCCGGGAAAACTCCAAATCCGGAAAATATCTCAACCGGCAGCTACACGCTTGCTGAGAAAGAAACGGAGCAGTTTAAAAAAGTAGGTCTAAAAAGCCTCACTCGCGAGATTTCAGCGAAATCTGCCGAAGCTATTGAAGACCTGGCAAAGGCGCTGAATGAAAACGGGCCGGCGATACTAGATGTGGGGGGAGAAATAAAGGGGCATGTGATTATCTTGGATCACATATCATCTGATCGCCAAACGGCTCGAATTAGAGATCCCTATCACGGCTGGGAAATAGAGATCACGATAGCCGCTTTGACATTGAGAATGGGCAGGAGCATTACCCAAATTGCAACTAACCCCGCTGCAACCAAGACAGACGCACCAACAAAAACAAGTCCTTCCTCAACCCCGGTAAACAGCGCCTCAAAAATGGCCAAAACGAGGCAACTCGACGACTTTCAAGGGTTTCCTGCGCTCTGGACGGTCGCATCCACCAGGAATGAATTAGAGACAGAAAAGGCCGTAACAAAGTTTTGTAAAGATTACCCGCAAGAGCGCCAAAACCTGATCGACGCTTTGAATTCTCCAACGGGAAGCGAGGATGAACAAATAGCTCGAGGCATGATCACCACTATGCTTTCTCAAAATTTGGTATCGACGGAGGACGCAACAACCCCTCCAAAAATGCCCACGGCATCATCCAAAACAGCCGCACCACCCTTAGAAGGATTAAGCAAAACTCAGAAAGAGCTCTTCGAAAAATTGGCTGCATTTTCCAACACTAAACTTGCGCTGCCACAATCCTCCGACGACTGGGTAAAATTAGGCGAAACGATCTCCCAAATCGTCGATGTCAGAGATCCGCTCTACCGAACGGCCGCTTCGCTCAAAGATTCACAGGTTAAAGAGAATCAAAAATTGGGCGAAAAGCTAAGAAGCGCAATCGACTGCCAACCTATCGTCGGCAATCAAATTGTAGCGACTATTCAGCCCGGCTCACCGCCTGATGACATCTTTGTCCCCTGCCCCACACCTAAGCAACGCGCCATGGTCAACAGCTTATGGGTTGCAGGCCAGACCGACGAGAAAAAAAGGCAGCTGAAGGAGGCGGTCGACGCATTTAAAGTAGATGAGCTTACCGTCCTGCGCGACAACTTGATCGCCTGGAAAAAATCCCGCCCCGGACTTGATTCCAGTTTACCCGACCGGATACTGGCCGAAATTGGAAGGCGTTCAGATATTCCTGCGGCAAAAACTGAGACAAAAGCCGTAAACTCGACGGCCATATCCTCTACGGCCACTGTCAGCGAAGCAAAGAAATCCGTTTTTAATTCCCATCCCTTGGTCGGAGATATAGTTTTAGTATTGGCAACCGCCCTTATAGAACCAGCGAAATTGAACGATCTTCAACTTGAAATAAGTGCCAAGACGATGAAAATGGTAGCAACAGCCACAGACCCTCAGAAGTTGGAAAAAATCATCGATATCCTAGTCTCAGAATGTGACTGTGCTTCAAAATTGAATGAGGCTTTAAATAGCCTTAATGCGAAAAAGCTCCTTGAAAAAGCCTCCATCGAAGGCAAACAGATCGTAGACGCAATCAAAAGCAATCGGATTGTAAGAGCGTTGCAGGACGCTCCGAAAATGAGAGAAATAAAGAGCAACAGTGTAACTATCTCATTAGATGGGTATCAAGAAGTTCAGAGACTCCTAAGCCTTGCAATGCAACCGTCGTCAGCCCCTGCGCTAAATACTCACATTATGTCAGAATACGGACCCACCGTTATAACGGATCAAAAAAGGCAGACATTGGCGGCTGTAATGTCAGGGCTGAAGAATTGGATCCAGTTGCCTTCCAACTCCGAGTCACCCTACCGCTATGCGTTCCAAAGAATTGTGGACGCCATCGAGCAAAACGACGAGGTGTTAGCCGCCCTTCAAATGGACGACGCAGCGACACCTCCAAAACGGGAATAGACCTAGGGGGGTAAACACCGAGAAAATGAACTTATCCGTAAGTCCGAATCCACTTTCAACAAGTCCGGCGCCAAAAACAGGTCCCGGCCCAAGCACAAAAACCGATAACGTCAAAACGATTATCGAGAAGCTCAGCATCAGCTCAAGCAGGTTACCTTTACACATTCGGGTGCTTGACGCCTGCTCGCGCAATGTCGACGCCATGCCCGAGATTCTCAAGAGATTTCCCGAAACTCTTCAGAAAATGCAGGCGCTGAAATCAGCCTCTGAGCTGCCGAAGGAATTACACCTACCGCAATTCACTAATTCCGTCTGCTTCAAAGAACTCTGGGCCGAAACCTATTTTGGCGGCCTAAATGCCCGGGCGGCGGCGGTCATGAGCCCGCCGGCGACGGAAGGAACTAAAATTTTAACCTATCTTAAAGCCTGGAAAGCGGGTAAAGAGATGAGCCGATTTCCGGCGGTTGACTACATTATTAAAGCCTTGGAGAGCCAAACGACATCGGTGAAAGCAAAAGCGCAGCAGCAACATCAGGTTCAGGTGACGGCAGTCCCCAAAACACAACAACTGATAAACATTCTCCGGAACGCGCCAAAAAAGGAGACGGTCGCGGGCTTTTTAGACGCGTTGAACAATGAGCCGTTGATCGATACAGACTACATTAACTGCGTTAAAGAAGCGGAAGCACTTGTAAAGCAACCGGACGGTAAAGCGCTATTGAGGCTGGCGGCCCGCTCTCGCACCGACGCAAAGGCAAAGAACGATCTGGACACTCAGATAAAGGAAATACTGAGCCCCGGTACTGACTCAGGCACCTCGACCACAGTCGTTTCCGGGACCGGGACATCGGCGCCGCCGAAAGACAACGGTCCGGATATCGGCAATATTGACGCACCTGACACCGCGTCAACAGACGCAAAAAAAAATATGGCCGCAATCTCCGCCCAAAATCACAAAGGCGACATTAACGCCGTGCGCGGCGGCCAATTTGACTTATCTCAATTGGCAAAAACCGACGATCTTTACTTAAGAGAAGGACGTGTTTTAACGATTCCGGTATTCGCAGGAAACGAGAAAAAAGCCGAGAACCGGGATTTCAAAGTAATTGGTCTATTGGGAACCGGAGCTTTTGCAAAAGCCTATTACGTTCAGGACACGAAAACTCTCGCGCCTTATGTCATCAAAGCCATCCCAAAGACAATGCCAACAAATCGGCGAATGGCCACCCCGCCGCCACCGTTAAACGACCCTGATATTATCGCGCAATTGAATCATCAGGCGATCACTAAAGTGTACCAAACCATACAAACCAACTCCCAATTGTTTGTATTGACGGAGCTTGCCAAGGGCGACGAACTGGCCGATCAAATTAATGAAAAGGGTCTCAAAATAGACGACTACAAAGCGTTGAAACACCAATTGATCAGCGGAGTTGCGCATATGCATTCCCGCTCCGTGGTTCATCTGGATATTAAGCCCAAAAACATCATCCGCGACCCGGCCACCAACGAAATACGCATCATCGATTTCGGCGAATCGCGGCAATATAAATCCAATCAAAATCTAAACGGAATTAATCTGACTAACGACGGTCAACAGGTGGGCACTCTGGGGTATATTCCTTTGGAATCAAAAGACGGAATAACAGAGAAAAACGCAACTAAAATAGATACGTTTGCGGTGGGCGTTACGTTACTGGAAACGTTAATCGGCTCCACCGAATTAAAGAGATACCTCCCCGACATTCCTGATTCCGTAAAAAGTTTTTCGGATGCGAATCCCTATCTTCCGGCCACCGTCGCCGGCATTCAAAACGCTATAGCCGCCGCCGAAAAAAAAGCGAGCGATTCCGCATTCATGCTATCCGAGTTGGCCTTTATCCGGCAGTGCACGCATCCGGATCCTGGCCAACGGTCTATGGGAATCGCACCGAGCGTCACACCAACATAAATTTCCCATTTTGTGCGCGATCTATATATTACGT
>CAYGHZ010000095.1:0-8076 GCA_964349635.1 uncultured Candidatus Marinamargulisbacteria bacterium | reverse complement strand
TGGTTTATTTACCCAATGAAAAAATCTGAAGGCAGCGCGTTAATTATTGTGGTCATTTTGGTCGCAGCTTTGCTTTTGGAAGCCGGATTTTTAGCGCGTTCGTTTCTCACCTATCAAAAAACAGTTCAATTAAATTATTTGCGGCTAAAAGCAACCTATTTGGCGCAGTCCGGCCTGACTCTCGCGCCCGATTTATGGTCTCAAATTCCCACAACAACATTGCAAAAAGACGCGCTCTATAACTCGCCCGGATCGGCCCTGAAAATCCAATGGGATTTGGAAGGCGATGGATATTTGGTAAAAACGACGCAAGACATTATTTGTTTCGCGATAGCCGAAAATAAAGGGCGGGCGATGCTAAGCATGAAGTATCAGCTAAAGAACGGTAAAATTATTTTATCGAATTGGAGGAAACTATGAACTATTGGCTAATGAAAACCGAACCATTAACTTTCGGAATCGATCATCTTAAAGAACAAAAAATCTCGCACTGGGAAGGCGTACGCAACTATCAGGCACGCAACAACATGCGAGCCATGAAAAAAGGCGATCTCGCGTTTATTTATCATTCCAGTTGCGATCTCATCGGCATTGCGGGTTTGGGACGCGTGGAAAAAGAAGCTTATCCCGATCATTTCGCCTGGGATACAAAAAGCAAATATTTCGACCCCAAATCCACGCCGCAAAAACCCGTCTGGTTTATGGTGGATATCGCATTCGAAAGCAAATTCAAAAAGATTATCCCATTAAGCGAACTGCGCAATTATCCGGAACTGGAAGGCATGCCACTGCTGCGCACAGGTCTTCGACTGTCCGTACAACCGGTTTCTGAAAAGCAGTTTCAATTCATCAAAAAAGTAGCTTCTTAGACAATAACAAACCAAATCCGTTGCGTTTTGATCGAACTCTCCGGCATTAAAATTGCTTGTTTTACCTGAATGCTTTCAAAGAAAATTCTTTCATTATCAATTTCAATTGATGATCCAAGTTTGTGGCGCGACGCATGGGCCTGCGGTTCCAACAGCCCGCTAAATCGTCACTCTCCCACCAAGCTTCAAGAAGCCGCCGTACGGCTTCGGAGTGTTCAACACGAAATTAACGAAGGAATGGCCCAATGGCTTGAAAAAACCTGTCGTCTATTAAACGTCGAACTTGAACGAAGCGCAAAACAAGCGACGCAAAAACAAAGCTCAAAGAGATCCAAAACCCCGACGGCTGACGACGAACTACTGTTCGGATCATCACCACTGCTATCCGGAAATTTTCTGAGCGCTTCACCTTCCGCCAAACTTTCCACTTCTTTGAACAGACCAAATATCTCGCGAGGAAAATCAGATGACAGTTGGTTTTCCAGCCAAAGCGAATGGAAAACGTATGAATCGGCCTCCGGAAGCACGCCGGTTACCATCATCATTAAACCGGGCCTGGAATCCTCGGAGTACAAAAACGAAGCTATAGTTTCAATGCTTAGCCATATCGGGGGTCTTTCGCATATGACAGCCCCTTCTGTAATAGTAAAAAACGGGAGTCGATATCAAGTTCAAGAAAAATGTTCGGGCGAGCTTTTAGAAAAACTTCTCGAAGAGGAATCGAAGAAAATTGATGGATTGAATATACAAGAATTTCAGAAACTAGCTCTATTTACGTTGTTGCTTCAGTTTCATGACGGACGAGAAGCGAATTTTTTGGTAGCACAAGATTCTTCAGGGCGATGGGTGCTTGTTACGTTTGATCACAAATGCATCCTAAATGGATCAACCGGAAGCTTTAGAAGAGACGAGGAAAGCGACGAATTTCATCCGACATATAATACATGCCTTACCAGCCTTCCCCAGGCGACAACTGCGTTAACCTCGGAATCCATAAAATGGCTCGACACCCATGCACCTCGCTTCGTCACATCACTTGAGCAAGTAGGAGAACACAAAGCTTCAGCGACCGTAGAACATATGTACAATGTCATTCGCGAAGAGTTTAGGCAAACGTCTGGCATCAGTTTTGATCAATTGCAGAAAAAAATATTTCCAGGATTAAAGCCACTTCACGACGTTTGGGAAACAATTGAACATGATTCAAAATTCGATAAATTCAACGGCTCCATTTTAGGTATGTTTACGATGCTTATTCAAAATGGGTATGACAATCCGGGAAAACTTATGGCCCTGTTAGAAAGAGTCATTGTTGCCGAACCACAGATTGCCGGATCGGCGACTTCATTGAGAGAATCCCTTGTGGAAAAGCTAGAGATGTTGAACTAGAGAGGCATACAACGTTTCCAAATGGGAAATGGGAATATGTTGACTGTGGGCAAACCGCACCGCGTTGCCCAAAATCGCCTCAATCTCCATCGGCCGATGCGCCGCAAAATCCATCAGCATACTGGTCTTATAGTGCCCCATTGTTTCCGTATCCGAAATATTTTTATCAATCACGTCTCCAGGCAACGGACAACCGTCTGCCTTAGCCAAAGCACACACTTCCGCCATCACATCGCGTACCAACTGCCGCAACTCCGGCCGCTCCAAAATCTGCTGGGTGGACAATCCTCCCCTCGTCACCGAAATCGGGCTAAACGCAGCGTTCCAGACCAATTTTTTCCAGCGCACTTCCTGAATCTGATCAGTGGCCATACTTTTTATTCCCGCACTTTCAAATAATTTGGACAGCCGCCGGGCCTTTTCAGTAGCCAGCCCAAACGCCAATCGCCCAAACCCACCATGCTGAATCACCCCCGGTGCAATTCGGGTCAGCCCGACAAACGCAACTCCACTGATAATTTCGTGATTGGGAAATGCTTGCCTGACAGGCTCTTCGATAAAAATCCCATTCTGCAACAAGACAATCGCGGTACTTGGGGTTAAAACCGATTTCAACAGAGGGGTCGAATCAACCGTCGTTTTTGTGGTCACCAAAACATAGTCATACTGTCCGGCGGGTGCTTTCATTACTTTTTTGGGTTTAAAGACACGATTGCCCAAAGGACTCTGAATCATAAAACCGTTTTCTTTTACGGTCTCATAGTCCGATCGGCAGACCACCGAAACTTCGGCCCCGGCCTCTGCTAAAAAAGCACCGTAAAAACCCCCAATTGCCCCAGCGCCAATAACCAAAACTGTAGGCATTTTTCGTTTCTTCAAAATACCACGATATAATTGAAAAGATGAGTATTTCCGGCAAAACAAAAGTCATTGGCATTCTGGGGCATCCGGTCGGTCACACGGCATCACCGGCTATGCACAACGCAGCGTTTCGAAGTTTAAATCTCGACTATGTCTATATCCCTTTAGGCGTCACGCCTCCGTACTTAGGGACTGCCATGCATGCCATTAAGGCCTTTGATTGGGTCGGCGTTAACGTCACGATTCCCTTTAAAGAATCCGTCATTCCCTTTTTAGACAAACTCACGCCCATGGCCAAAAAAATCGGAGCGGTAAATACCATTATTAATCATGATGGGCAGTTGATCGGCTACAACACCGACGGCGAAGGATTTATGAGCGCGTTAATCGAAGAAACGCAGTTTAATCCGGCGGACAAAAATATCGCCATTTTGGGGTCGGGCGGATCAGCCAAGGCCATCGCCTTTAGTTTGATTACCCAGCATCCCAAGCAACTCCATCTCATTAATAGAACCCCCGACCGCGCCAAACAACTGCAATCACAACTAAAAAAGCACACCCCCATTCCTGTTTCCTGCAGCGGAGCCGATGTATTAAGAGACTGCCACTTAATCATCAACACCACACCCGTTGGCATGACGCCGGATATCGATGCGATGCCGGTAACTCAACTGGACTGGGTCTCTCCGGGACAAGTCGTCTGTGATATTATTTACAATCCATTGGAAACAAACTTTCTGCATCGCTGTCGATCCAAAGGCGCCACGACCGTAAACGGGGTTGGCATGCTGGCCGGACAAGGCGCGTTGGCCTTTCAATTATTCACCGGACACCATATTCCCATCCAATTTTTTAGAAACGAGGTCAACAAGGCCGTATGCTAACCCAATTCAGTAAATTTCAGCGAGTGGGCGTCTTCGTCGATGTTCAAAACATGTTTTATTCCGCAAAACATTTGCACCATTCCAAATTAAATTTTGCAAAATTGATGGAAAAAGCGTTGCGCGGCCGCCAATTGATTCGGGCGATTTGTTATTGCATCGAAAATCCCGATATCGACCAAACAAGCTTTTTGGATATGCTGCGCTCCAATGGCTACGAAATCAAATCCAAACCGTTGCGCCATCGCGCGGACGGATCATCCAAAGGCGATTGGGACATGGGCATCGCAATTGACGCCGTTTCTCTGGCCTCAAAACTAGATATTATTATTTTGGTCTCCGGCGACGGCGATTTTGCGGATTTGGTGTATCACCTCAAAAGCCATGGCGTCATGGTGGAAGCCATGTCATTCTTGAAAAGCACGAACGAAGATTTAATTAAAGCCGTAGACGTTCATATTCCGATCGAAGAAGATTTGCTATTTCAACCCAAAAAGAGGCCGTTTCGACCCTTCACCAAACCCGCCGAAGCATGAAAATTTCGATCTCCGAATTAATTAGAAAAACGGGTCAAACCGTCTTTAAAGATAAAATTATTTTTGCGCCCGCGCTAATTTCGTATTTCATTTCTTATCTTTTGGTCAAAGCCAGCAAGATCGATCTGGAAAAACTTGGCAACATCAAAGACCTTAACTTAGATAGCGCTACTATTCTTTATTTACTGCCCATTCCTTTTTTTCATTTGGTGTTTTTTAGCGCGACGATTGTCATGGCCATTAGTTTATACAAAGACAAGGCGATTTCGATACCGGAAAGCTTTGTATCCGTATTTAAAAAACTGCCCCATATTTTGGTCGGTCTTTTGACCATCGTTTTACCCCTATTCGGCGCATTATTTTTTGTCGACACGCTGGGCGATCTTCCAAAAATGCTCAATGCGGCAATCTTGTTGGGAATAGTAGGTTTAATTTTAATCGCAGTGTTGATTTTAGAGTTTATCCCTATCGTAATTTTTGTTGAAAATCGCCGGTGGTTCGGTTCGGTTTTTCGCTCGATACAATTTTTTAAACAAAATTTTTCAGGAAGTATTATTTTGCTCTGTCTCATCATCAACATTCGAATTGTGGGAGGCTTTTTAAGCGCCATTTTCTCGGGGATACCAGTGTTTGGAAAATCGGTCTTTTCCGTATTCTTTAATGGCACCGCCGAATGCATTTTCTATTCGATGTGCGTGGTGTTTTATTTTCTTGCCACTCAACCTAAGCCAAAGGTAGACTTGCAGCGATGATCAGCGACCTGAATACCCCTTACATCAATACCATCCCCCCCGAAAAACAACCGCCGTATCCCGGCGACATGAAAATCGAAAAAATCATCAAAAGCACCATCCGCTGGAACGCCATGGCGATGGTAGTAAAAGCCAATCGGCATATGGACGGCATCGGCGGCCATATTTCTAGTTTCGCCTCCAGCGCCACGCTGTATGAAGTCGGTTTTAATCATTTCTTTCGAGGCAATGGCAACGGCCACCGCGCCGATATGATTTATTTCCAAGGCCACGCATCGCCCGGCATGTATGCCCGCGCCTACGTCGAAGGCCGCCTAACCGAAAATCAATTACACAATTTCCGCCAAGAACTCGCCGAAGGCGGCGGACTCTCGTCCTATCCGCATCCGTATTTGATGCCCGAATTCTGGCAATTTCCTACGGTCTCGATGGGCTTAGGCCCCATCTGCGCCATCTATCAGGCGCGATTCAATAGATATTTGCAAAGCCGCAAGATGATCGAAGGCCCGGAACAAAAAGTCTGGTGCTTTTTAGGCGACGGCGAATGCGACGAGCCGGAATCCCTGGGCCAATTAACGTTGGCCGCGCGAGAAAATCTAGACAATTTAATTTTCGTGGTGAACTGCAACTTACAGCGTCTCGATGGTCCCGTGCGAGGCAACGGCAAAATCATTCAAGAGTTAGAAGCTGTATTTCGTGGCGCCGGTTGGAACGTCCTTAAAGTCGTTTGGGGCACAGGTTGGGACGAGCTATTGGCCACCCCAAAACGCGATCTGTTAATTCAACGCATGAACGAAGCCGTCGACGGCGATTTCCAGAAATATATCGTGACCCCGGGGAGCTACACCCGAAAACATTTTTTTGGAAAATATCCGGAGCTGTTGGAAATTGTGAATCATCTAAGCGACGAAGAAGTCCGTAAATTGTTGCGAGGTGGTCACGATCCGCTGAAAGTACACGCCGCTTATCGCGCAGCAATGGACTTCAAAGGCGGACCGACGGTTATCCTGGCCAAAACCGTTAAAGGCTACGGCCTGGGCGAAGCCGGCGAAGGCAAAAATATTTCGCATCAACAAAAGAAAATGAACGAAAAAGAACTGCGCGAATTTCGCGAGCGGTTCGGTATTCCGATTAGCGACGAAGACATCGTCGATGCACCGTTCTACCGACTACCCGAAGGCAGTCCCGAAAGCAATTATTTATTTGAACGCCGCAAAGCATTGGGTGGCTTCCTGCCGGAACGCCGAGTCGACGCTCCCGCTTTGACGGTTCCGGGCCTGGATTATTTCGAATCGTTTTTAAAAGATTCGGAAGGCCGAAAATTATCAACCACAATGGGCTTTGTCCGCATTTTAAGCAAACTCCTGACCCACGAAAACATCGGTAAAAATATCGTACCCATTATTCCCGACGAAGCACGCACATTCGGGATGGAGTCTCTATTTAGACAGATCGGAATTTATTCTCCCAAAGGCCAGCTCTACGAGCCGGTCGACAGCGAAACGCTGCTGTATTATCGCGAAGTCAAAGACGGTCAAATTCTGGAAGAAGGCATCAACGAAGCCGGATCGATGTCCTCGTTTATCGCCGCCGGAACCAGCTATTCAACGAACAGCATCTACACAATCCCATTTTATATTTATTATTCGATGTTTGGTTTCCAACGGATTGGCGATCAGATGTGGCTGGCGGGTGATATCCGCGCCAAAGGATTTTTGCTAGGCGGCACCGCCGGACGGACTACACTTAATGGTGAAGGTCTGCAACACCAAGACGGCCACAGCCTATTGCTAGCCAGCACGATCCCGTCGCTTCTCACTTACGACACCTCATTTACCTACGAAATCGCCGTCATTATCCAAGATGGAATGAGGCGCATGTATCAAGATGGCGAAGATCTTTTTTATTATTTAACGCTGCATAACGAAAACTACGAGATGCCCGCGATGCCCGCTGGCGTCGAAGAAGGCATTCTAAAAGGCCTGTATAAATTCAAAACAGGCCCAGCCGGCAAAAAGATCAAAGCCCAAATTTTCGGAAGCGGCGCGATTATCCGCGAAGCCCTCCGAGCCCAAGGAATTTTGGCCGAAAAATACGACGTCTCCGCCGACGTCTGGAGCGCCACCAACTACAAGCAATTGCGATCCGATGCGCTCAATTGCCAACGATGGAACATGTTCCATCCCGATCAACCACCACGCGAATCGTATCTTGAAAAAACCCTAAAAAACGAAACCGGCCCATTCATCGCTGTTTCCGACAACATGAAAACCGTCTCCGACCAAATTTATCCGTGGGTTCCGGGCGGGCTATTTAGCCTGGGCACCGACGGCTTTGGCCGAAGCGAAAGTCGCGAGGCGCTGCGCCGCTTTTTCGAGGTGGACGCGGAATGCACCGTCATTGCTACCTTATATATACTGGCTCAAAAAGGCCTGATTGATAAATCGATCCCAGGCAAAGCCATCAAAGACCTGAACGTTAATCCGGAAAAGGTATTTCCGGTACTGCTATAAGGAGACCTTATGCCCATCAAAATCCCCAATCTAGGCGACGGCGTTGATTCCGCAACAGTCCTATCCATCCTGATCAAACCCGGCGACAAAATCGAAAAAGACCAAACCATTTTAGAACTAGAAACCGACAAAGCCGTAGCCCCCGTTCCCGCCTCAGAAGCCGGCGTCGTCAAAGACGTTCTGGTCAAACAAGGCCAAAAGGTCAGCGAAGGCACAATTATCGTCACATTTACGACAGAATCCACCTCGACCCCGGTACGGGCAGACCTCGTGTC
>CAYGHZ010000094.1:5421-8128 GCA_964349635.1 uncultured Candidatus Marinamargulisbacteria bacterium | reverse complement strand
TTCAAACGGCTTTTTGCTCGTGCCTACCGGGTTTTTTCGGGTGTCAAACTACTGTCAGACTTAACTTTCGCGTTGTCTTGAACAGCTGGGGAAACCTTGGCTCTACTACAGCAAGACTCCCACCCACGGTTAGCAACATATTTGACAGCTTTTACGCCCGCACAGGTTATTATTCTTGGTAACAGGCAACTAATAACAACTCCCGCCGTAAATCCCACCCCAAGAGACATAATAAAGGCACTTTACAGTCTTACAAAAATAGAAGTCAAGGCAGCTTAAATCTTCTTTCTAGCCACCGACCCTATTAACCCCATTTGCTCCATCTTGACCAACGCCGCCAAACTCTTTTTCATTTTCCGGACAGTCTCATAGACCGACTCGCCTTTTTTCACCTGAGCCGCCTCTTTGGCCTTCTCCAATTTGCGCGCATTAAACCGCTGTTTCTCCGCTTCTTCCATCGCCTGCACCGCGTGCTGGGTTAACACCTGTTGAAACGGAATTGTCGGCTGAACTTGCGTCGGTTTTTGAAAAAGATGCGACGGATCGGGTTGAACGGCTGGGAGTTGCATCAGATCACCGTCCCATTTTTCTGAGAGGTAAACTCCGGCAACGACGGAGCCGGCTTCACTTCCGAACGCGCCTGC
Organism: uncultured Candidatus Marinamargulisbacteria bacterium; assembly: GCA_964349635.1. Lineage (GTDB taxonomy): Bacteria > Margulisbacteria > Marinamargulisbacteria > SXXA01 > CAYGHZ01 > CAYGHZ01. The sequence continues at coordinate 7,484 of CAYGHZ010000094.1, read as the reverse complement.
TGAACAGTATCATCCAACTGCTTTTTAAGCGTATCTTTTATCGTCTGAGGAATATTTAGCCGATCCAACGATTCCTTGGACATTTCCAGTAACGAATCAGATAACCGAGGATTTAGACCGGGATCAATTTCCGGCATCGGTTGCTCCCTGGATCAGCCGTTGCGCATAACGCAGAGCTTCTTTCTTCTTTTGCGGCTCCACCATAATCGATTCGTGAATCGCCTTTACCATTTTCGAGTCTGTGCCCGATAAATCCTTGCCGATCAGGCCTTCCAGCTTCAAAGCAATCATCACCTGCGCCAGAATAATCTTGCCTTCGTTGGTACCTAAATGCGGCAGGACGATCCGAAGCACTTCCTGGAACTTATATTCCCGTTCCACCCTGGACGGCGAATCGTGGTCCAGTTCAATCGCCAGCGATAATTCTTCTTCGTTTATGCCTAAGGGAGTAATATCCGTCATTCATCTAGCCTCCGGTAGCAATATCGTGGCGCGCTTTAAAAAAAATGTATTGAAATTTTATTCTAAAATCAGCTTTGCGAATAACTTCCAGGTTTCCAGGAACGATTCGTGGTCAATGGAATAATAGATATTTCGGCCTTCCTTGCGGGCTTTGGTGATCCCGGCGCGCTTGAGGGTATTCAGGTGATGAGAGGTGGTCGATTGCTCCAAATAGAAGTGTTTTTCAACGTCCTGAGCGGCCATTTCGTGATTGGCCTTCAAAAGCTTTATGATTTCAATACGCTCTTCGTTAGCCAGCGCTCGAAAGAATTTTATGAAATTTTCGTTTCCGACTTGCAAGGTAGTTGGCTTTCTCCTATGTAAGGTTGAAGAACTTCCGGAACCGACACGCTACCGTCTTTTTGTTGGTAGTTTTCAAGAATAGCAGCCAAGGTTCGACCGACAGCCAACCCTGACCCGTTGAGCGTATGAACATAGTGCACTTTATTTTGGGATTTATCCTTATATCGTATCATGGCCCGACGTGATTGGAAATCGCGGAAGTTGGAACAGGACGAAATTTCCCGGTACCGATTTTGCGACGGAAACCACACCTCGATGTCATATGTTTTGGCCGACGTAAATCCCAAATCCCCCGTACACAAACTCACCACCCGATAGGGCAATTTAAGCAACCGCAAAATTCGCTCGGCATTATTTAATAGCCCTTCCAGGGCTTCGAACGATGTCTCCGGTTTTACAAATTGCACCAGCTCAACTTTATTAAATTGGTGCAGCCGAATAATGCCTTTGACATCTTTGCCATAAGAACCGGCTTCTTTGCGAAAACATGGCGTATACGCGGTCAATTTGATCGGTAATTGATCTTCCGAAAGAATGCTGTCGCGATACATATTGGTTAGTTGCACCTCGGCGGTGGGACTCAACCAAAAATCCGTATCGCTCACCCGAAAACTTTCCGATTCGAATTTAGGCAATTGACCCGTCCCGGTCATGCTGGCGCTATTCACCAACACTGGCGGCAATGTTTCCTGATAGCCATGATCTTTCGTATGAGTATCGAGCATGAAATTAATGAGCGCTCGTTCCAATTTCGCGCCCCACCCGGTATTCACCACAAACCGCGCCCCGGAAATTTTTCCCGCTTTTTCAAAATCCAACAGCCCTAATTTTTGCCCAACTTCGTCATGCGGCAACATCGCCGGAGTTTCAGGATTTCCCACGCGACGCACCTCGATATTCTGTTCTTCGGAGGCGCCCATCGGAACATCATCGGCGGGCACATTGGGTAATAACAATGCCGCCAATCGAGCCTCATCTTCCAGTGCAGCCAGTCCCTCGTTTTTAAGGCGAACCTGTTCAGATTTTAGTTTCAACGCCTGCAACTGCTCGTCGGTGGGTTTGCCTTTGGGCGTTTCTTTTTTAAGATCAGCTTTTAAATTTTCAACTTCCAAAAGCTGCTTGCGCCATGCCTGATCTTTAACCAAAAAATCGTCTAAAAAACTTTCGGGATACCCGCGATTTTGAAGGGCCTGGCGAACCAATTCCGCATTTTCACGAACGTGCTTAGGATCCAGCACGTAGTCGACGTCGGTTTCTTT
>CAYGHZ010000094.1:0-5411 GCA_964349635.1 uncultured Candidatus Marinamargulisbacteria bacterium | reverse complement strand
CCCCAGCCATTGATAAAACGACGATTGTTTTTGAACGGCGGCCAACGCTTCGGCGACTTGCGGCTCGGAGACGTGACCTTCAAAATCAATATAAAAAAGGTAATCGCCCAACACCGTTTTGGTAGGACGGGAATAAATGCGGGTCAAATTAATATTGCGTGAAGCAAATTCGCCCAAAACCTTATGCAATCCGCCAGGCCGATCTTTCTTGGCGGAAAACACGATTGAGGTTTTATCATTTCCTGTAGGCGCCGTTTTTTCGTACGACAATACAATAAACCGCGTCATATTATTCTTAAAATCGTTCACGTTTTCCTGAATAATTTGCAACCCATACAAATGGGCCAATTCCTGACTTCCTATTATGGCAACGTGATGTGCCTGGTCATCGGTAAACTTAAACGCGTCCCGGGCCGCCATTGTCGCCGCGACAGCCGTAGACGCCGTAGTATGAGTTGTGATTTTGGGAAGCGACAATAAAAATTTATGGCATTGCGCCAGCGCCTGCGGATGCGAATAGACGTCGGTAATTTGCTTAAGCGTATACTGCTCCTTGGCCAACAAACTCTGACGAATCGGCAAGATCACTTCTTCTTTAATTAATACGTCTCTGTTTTCCAGCAACAAATCCAAACTGGGATTCACCGACCCCTCCACCGAATTTTCAATCGGAACGATCACTTCGTCGCATTCTTTGCGATCGATCATATCGAACAAATCCAAAATCGCGGAGGCCGACGTGGGCCGAACGTGCAGCTTGTGCCGATTGACGTATTTATTTAACGCCGATTCGGTAAACGTGCCGCGCGGGCCCAAAAAGCCGATTTTTTTCATTATTCCAATTCCGGATACAGCGGAAACCCTTGCGCCAAGGTCAAGACTTGTTGTGCGACCAGTTGATGCGTTGTTGTGTCTTTGATGTTGCTTAACAGCGTGTTGATCATATCCGCAATCTGAACCATTTGCGGTTCTTTCATACCTCGTGTCGTAACGGCCGGAGTTCCGATTCGAATACCGGAGGTAATAAAGGGACTTTGCGTATCAAACGGAACAGCATTTTTATTGACCGTAATCCCAATTTCGTCCAACGCTATTTCTGATTCTTTTCCGGTCAAATTTTTGTTGCGCAAATCCACCAACAACAAATGGTTGTCGGTTCCGCCGGAGACAATTTTAAACCCATGCTCTACCATCCGTTTTGCAAATGCTTTTGCGTTGTTGATCACCTGACGTTGATACGTTTTAAATTCATCGGACATTGCTTCTTTTAATGCCACCGCCTTACCGGCAATCACATGCATCAACGGCCCACCCTGCGTCCCAGGGAATACAGCCTTATCAATTGCCTTAGCAAATTCCGCCCGGCATAAAATAATCCCGCCGCGCGGTCCGCGAAGGGTTTTGTGAGTAGTGGTAGTCACGATATCGGCATAATTAACAGGGTTTTGATGAAGATTCGCCGCAACCAATCCGGCGATGTGCGCCATATCCACAAAGAACAACGCGCCGATTTTTTTTGCAATCTGTCCAATCCGCTCAAAATCAATCATCCGGGGATACGCCGAAGCGCCCGCCACGATCATTTTCGGTTTGTTTTCAACGGCCAATCGTTCCATTTCTTCATAATCGATACGTTCGTCTTTTTCACTGACGCCGTACGGAACGACTTTGAAATAGGTGCCGGACAAATTCACAGGAGACCCGTGGGTCAAATGTCCGCCGTGGGATAAATTCATCCCCATAATCGTGTCGCCGGGTTTCAACGTCGCAAAATAAACCGCGTTGTTGGCCGAAGCGCCCGAATGCGGCTGCACGTTCGCATGTTCCGCGCCAAACAGCGCCTTCGCGCGATCGATCGCCAGTTGTTCCACAATATCGACATATTCACACCCGCCGTAATACCGTTTTCCAGGCAACCCTTCGGCGTATTTATTGGTCAGCCATGTGCCTTGAGCTTGCATCACGGCTAGTGACGTAAAATTTTCAGAAGCAATCAATTCTAATTTATTGCGTTGGCGAGATAATTCTAACTTAATAGCAGACGCAATTTCCGGGTCAAAACGTTGCACCAGGTCCAACTGAAGTGCGGATTTTGTTTTCATTGTGGATGACATAGGTCCTTCCTTTATATATAAGGGATTGTGGTTTTTATATTATCACCGTGGCGGAGTCGTTACAACCGCAGCCCTACCTGAAACTCTGACTGGACGTTTCGCTGCCGCTTTGGAACTTTCCGAAGCGCCGGAGCCATTGCTTCTTGGTGTCGGTGGTGAGGCTGCGGGTGGCGACGAAAGGAGTTTGGAGCCAGATCCATCCGCAGGCGGAGGAGAAGATGAATCGGACGAGGTTTTTGGCAAGGCTGTGGCGGAGATGGTGGCCGCCCCTCCGACTGTCAGAGTGCCAACAGTCGGCTGCGGAGGAGATTCCAGCTGTACGCTTACGGTAGGACTTGCTGCCGCTGCGGTTTGGTTGGTATCTAATCTGCGAAATCGGCGTTTGTCATCGTAGTCCCGCGCCTTGGCAGCATTGCTTACGTCAACGATAACTCTCGAGCTGGGAACTCCTGCAGGCACGAGTGTTACTGATTCAGCCACACTCGAGGCAGGCGCTAGAGCGACTCTTTCGCTCGAAGCCGGAGAGTCAACTTTCTCAACCTTAACTTCGACGGGAACGGCTTTTTCTAAAACATCTGTCGCCTGCTCCAGTCTTTTAGTGGGTAAATTGGCATACTTAGTTTCCGACGCGCGGCAGCAGCAGCAAAAGAAGGCGCAGAGATGCGTTGCCTCATGGTTCCATCTGGCCTTCGCCGCTTGCCATCGACTCACTGTCAATTTACCGGAGATAATCATTCCATAGCTCAATTCATCCAACAGGCGTTCGACAGCTGCGTTTACTAGTCGGAAGCTTCTCGAATCCAAATCGCGTGGGACGGATCCTTTAAGAATCAATACGGATTGGGCGGCCAGCGCCAAGTGTTGTTCAAGACTATCGGCAACGATGGATGGATACGTCGTGGCCCAAAATTTGGTGTTGTTGAGCGTCTTGGCATGGGTGGCGGCAGCTCTCAATTTTGTATCGCATTCAGCGACTAAGGCGGTCGTTTCTTTAGACCTTGCAAGCTCTACTTTTACGCTCTTAAAATCATCGGTTGGAACGGGAACATGGCGGCTAAAGTAATTTTTCCAAACATATAAAGTGCTACCGCCAACAGCAGTAAAGATGCCCCCCAACATGGCCCAGTTTTCATAACGCGAAAACCATCCGGGTTGGGACGAGCTGCAATCAGTTGGGGCTGATTGGGATCCGGTAGTGGATTGGGCAGAAGCTCCAACCAGATAAGACGACATTAAAACTCCCGCTCTTAAAACTCCGATCGTAAATTGCCTGCCGGAAGGGATATAGGAAGCTAACGATGGTTTTGGAATAGGTCTAGGTTGGGGAGAGGGTATAGGCGTTGGGCTAGCAGGTCTAACCGATGAAATTGCAAAAGATGACATTAAATCGACTCCTTCGTATGGGTGAGATATTAATTTATCGTAGCTAATTTGAATTAGTTGCACATGTTATACTCAACAAAATGATTTACGACACATCCTTGTCAAAAAAACTCGAAAAAGACCGCCTTGAAAAACTGGAGGGGGAGCGCAAGTCGCAGTTGGCCATAGTGCGCCAAAAGTTAGGCGTTTTTTTTAAGGGTTTGCACGTGAAAGAGGCTTATTTATTTGGCTCCATTTTGCAGCCGGGGAATTTCCGAAGCGATTCGGATATGGATATTGCGGTGGGCGGGTTGAATCCAAAAAATTATTTTCAGGTCTTTGGACAAATTGAGAATTTATTGGGAAGAGAAATTGATTTGGTGGAATTGGAAAAGTGTCGGTTTGCGGACTCCATCGAAAAATACGGAGAGCGGATTTTATGAACGAAAAAGCCGTTATTCTTTATTCGATGATCCAAAAAGAATGGCCGAATATCGAACGCCTCTTCCGGGAAGTAAAAGAGTCCGAAAACGATCTCGCCCAGTCCAAAGGGAAAGCGCGTAAACGAGAAGCGATCTATTTGTCCTATTTAATACACAATATGTATTGCAGCTTTGAAACCATATTTAAAGAAATTGCAAAATCATTCGAGAATCATGTCGAAGATACCAAGCAGTTTCATGCTGAACTACTGCGTAAAATGAATATGGCGATATACAAAATGCGCCCCGCCTTTTTATCGGATGGAAGCATGGCATTGTTAGACGAATTGCGCCGATTTCGCCACGTGTTTCGGCATGCCTATGAAAACGGAATTGACGTCGATCGCGTAGCGGCAATTTCCGAACGTATTTCTTCTCATTTTAGTTCGGTTGAAAAAGACAAGAGTAAATTTGACGCCTTTTTGCGGCAGGTAATTGAAACGCCTTAAAGGCCAATAACTCTTTTAACTTCTCCCAAAGTTTCCGACGCAATTGCTCGCGCCTTCTCCGCGCCCTTTTTCAAAATCCGATTAATTTCCCCCGGATCCCTCAAAAACATCTCTCGGCGTTGACGATACTCTTTAAGCGATTCAATCAACAAATCCGCAAATTCGCTTTTACACTGCACGCACCCGATCTGCGCCGTACTGCAATCCAGATGAATTTCTCCGATCCGCTTTGGATTGTTATAAATTTTATGATACGCAAAAACGGGACAAATATCGGGATTTCCCGGATCACTTCGGCGTTTTCGATTAGGATCGGTAAACATGCCCAGCACCAACTTACGCATCTCATCCACCGGCGTTGAAAGAGGAATCGTGTTGCCATAGCTTTTGGACATCTTACGCCCGTCGAGTCCCGGCAGCACCGGAAACTCGGTCAATAAATGCGCCGGCTCGGGGAAAATCGGTTGATACAAATGATTAAACCGCCGGGCAATTTCCCTCGCCAATTCCAAATGCGGGATTTGATCATGACCTACCGGAACGATCTCTCCCTTATAAAGCATAATGTCCGCCGCCTGCAAAACCGGATACCCCAAAAACCCATAGGTATCCAAATCTTTTTCTTTTAATTCCTCAATTTTTCCCTTGTAGCTGGGAACGCGCGTCAACCAGGGTAGGGGAGACATCATCGACAAGACTAAAAACAATTCGGCATGTTCGGGAACGTCAGACTGATAACACAAACAGCATTTTTCAGGGTCGATGCCGCAGGACAATAAATCAATTGCCAAATCTAATTTATCGTCACGCAGTTTTTGCGGATGTTCATAAACGGTGGTCAGCGAATGCAGGTCGGCAATCAAAAAATAAGAGTCATAATTGTCCTGCAATTTTACCCAATTGGAAATCGCGCCCAGGTAATTTCCCAGGTGCATTTTGCCAGTGGGTTGGATGCCGCTAATCAGTCGTTTCATATGTTAATAAAATGTAACATATGTTAAGAT
>CAYGHZ010000093.1:0-8143 GCA_964349635.1 uncultured Candidatus Marinamargulisbacteria bacterium | reverse complement strand
ATACTAAAAAAACATCTCATGAAAACCGCTGTTGAACTAGCCAAAAACCTCCGCGAAGGAACCCAAACCTGCAAACAGGTGCTGGATCACCACTTCGCTCTTATCGAAAAACAAGACCCCACCATTAAAGCGTTTATCTCGCTGCTAAAAGATACGGCCTACGAAAAAGCCAACGCACTCGATCATCAATATCAAAAAGGCAATCCGTTGCCATTTTTGGCGGGCGTGCCGATTGCGATCAAAGACAACATGAATTTCAAAGGCAGCTTTACGACCTGCGGCTCGAAAATCCTGGAAAATTTTATGTCTCCCTACGACGCCACCGTAATCCAAAAATTAGACGCAGAAGGCCTGATCGTCGTTGGAAAAGCCAATTTGGATGAATTTGCGATGGGATCGTCGACTGAAAATTCGGCATTTTTTACCACCAAAAATCCCTGGGATTTGGAACGGGTTCCGGGCGGTTCTTCCGGCGGATCTGCAGCCGCAGTGGCCGCAGGGTTTGTTCCATTGTCTCTGGGTTCCGATACCGGCGGATCGATTCGCCAACCCGCCGCGTTTTGTGGGATTACCGGAATGAAACCGACCTACGGCCGCGTGTCGCGCTATGGCTTGGTCGCGTTTGCTTCGTCTCTTGATCAGATCGGTCCATTTACCCGTACGGTGGAAGATATGGCGCATCTGTTGAACGTCATTTGCGGACACGATAAACACGATTCCACCTCATCCAATCAACCCATTCCGGATTTTACAAAGAGTTTGGTTGCTGATGTAAAAGGCTTAAAAATTGCTGTTCCCAAAGAACTGTTTGGCGATGAAATTTCATCAGAAGTAAAAGAACATATTCAAAACGCGTTGGATTTATATAAAAAGAACGGCGCGACTTGGGATTTGGTCAGCATGGAATCGCTGTCATACGCCGTGCAAACCTATTACATCGTCGCCCCGGCGGAAGCCTCCGCCAACCTGGCAAGATTCGACGGCGTGCGTTATGGCCACCGCGCCAAAGACCCGAAAAATTTGCGAGACATGTACAAGCGCAGCCGCGGTGAAGGATTTGGCCCGGAAGTAAAACGCCGCATTATTTTAGGCACCTACGTCCTAAGTTCCGGCTATTACGACGCCTATTATTTAAAAGCCCAAAAAGTCCGGACGCTAATCCGCGATGATTTTAATCGGGTGTTCAAAGATTACGATGTGATTATGACCCCCACCGCCCCCACCACCGCGTTCAAAAAAGGCGACCACGCCAACGATCCGTTGTCGATGTATTTGGCGGACATCGCCACGATTCCGGTGAACATGGCGGGTTTGCCTGGGATGTCGATTCCGTGCGGCTTCTCGAAAGGGTTGCCGGTTGGGCTGCAGCTTATCGGGAAGATGTTTGACGAGGCGACATTGATTCGGGCAGGGCATGCGTTTCAGGGGTGGACGGGGTATCACAGGGAGCAGCCAGGGATTATATGAGCTCCATTTCAACACCGGAACTGCAAATTGTTAGGTCAAAAATTCTTACAATTCGTGGAATTCGCGTGATGTTGGATCGTGACTTAGCCGCACTGTATCAGGTTGAAACCCGACGATTAAACGAGCAAGTAAGACGAAACCTAAAACGTTTCCCCGAGGATTTTATGTTTCAACTTACAAAGCTCGAATCAGAAGAGCTTTCAAGATCGCATATTGCGATCTTGAAACGCGGAGAAAACATAAAATACCAGCCTTTTGCGTTTACGGAACAAGGCGTATCAATGTTGTCTTCTGTTTTGAAAAGCGATATCGCAATTGCAATCAATATTAAGATAGTCCGCGCGTTTGTCGAATTACGGCAACTAATTTCTGGCAACAACACCTATTTGTTACTTCAGAAACAACTTCGACGTATTGAAGCAGAGCAGGAAACGCCGCAAGTGGAACAATCGGCTATCCGGCTCAATCAGCAAATAGACACCAAATTATTAAGCGACAAAGTGCTTCATTTAAGCAAGCAAGTCAGCAAAATGTCGGAGATTTTGGATGAGTTTCAGGACAGTCATCTGATCATTAAAAGGCCGTAATCTCTAGTAACGTCCCATCCTCTCCAAAATCCATTTACAAAACACAATGACATCCAACAAATCGTTTTCGACTTGCTCTTTTACCGAATCAACAGGCTCAAATTCCTCCAGTTGAGACACATATTTTGATTGCAAAGCCTCCTCTCTCAACAACGCTTTTTCATAAACAGTACCCATAATAATCTCCTTTATTATTAGTAATATTATATTAGTAATTAATAATACTATTTAGGCCCTCGGCGATCAAGCCTATACTACTAGTAATATGGACTTGGCCACGAACATAAGAAAAGCGCGGGAAAAAAAGGGAATGACACAAGAGGAATTAGCTCGAAAGTCGGATATCACTCTATCCAGCCTCTACAAAATCGAAAAAAATAAAGTAAACCCTTCCTTCCGGGTCGTTGCCAGTATTGCGAAAGCATTAGACGTTTCTTTGGATTCGCTCAAATAGACTAAATTTGACTTAAATGTGACATTAATCACACAAATCCAATGATAAATGTGATAAAAATCACATAAATATAATAATATTCATTGCAGTAACCTCATTTTCTGCTAAAATATCCGAATATGAAACGCGACGTTTCTAATCGGTTGCTAGCCTGGAAAAAATCAAAAGGGCGAAAACCATTGATTTTGCGTGGCGCGCGCCAGGTGGGAAAAACGTACATACTGAAGGAATTTGCTAATCTTCACTTCAAGAATTGCCTTTATGTAAATTTCGAATTCGAGAAGGCCGCCAGAGGAATTTTTGAACGCGACCTAAACCCCGTAAGAATAATTCGAGACCTACAAAACACTTATAAAACCTCTGTCGAGCCAGAGAAAACGCTCATTATTTTTGACGAAATCCAGGCCTGTCCGGAGGCGCTCAATAGCCTCAAATACTTTAATGAAAATGCGCCCCATTATTGCATCGCGGCCGCCGGCTCATTGCTGGGAGTGCGCCTAGGACAAGTACGCGGCTTTCCCGTCGGTCAGGTGAATTTTTTGGATTTGCATCCACTCTCATTTTTTGAATTCTTGAGCGCATGCGGACGGGCGAGGTTAAGAGATTTCCTTGAAACATCGTCGATGGAGGAATTAAAGGCCAGCGGAATTCATCAAAATGCGATGGATGCTCTTACCGAATATATTTTGGTAGGCGGTATGCCCGCAGTAGTTGCCCAGCACATCAAGAATCCAAACGATACGGAATCTGTTCGCGCCCTGCAACGGGAATTGTTAGCAGGATACGCATCGGACTTTGCAAAATACGCGGACCCCGGCGAGGCCAAAAAGATTCTAACTATTTGGGACTCAATCCCGGCCCAGTTAGCAAAAGAAAATCAAAAATTCATGTTTAAAGTAGTTCGCGAAGGCGCCCGCGCCAGGGAATACGAATCCGCATTGCAATGGCTTGTGGGTGCAGGCTTAATTCACAAACTTGAGAAGGTTGAAAACGCGCAAATTCCCCTTCGCGCCTATCTGGATCGAACGATTTTCAAAATCTATTTTTTTGATATTGGACTATTAGGAGCACTTACCGATATTTCCATTTCACTGCTGGCCGACTCTCCAAAACTGCTTGGCAGTTTTCGCGGATTTCTGACGGAAAATTATGTGCTGCAGGAACTAGTCTCGAATGAAAAAAAGGTCTTTGCCTATTGGGAAAGCGCAGGAATCGCGGAGATCGATCTTGTCCTGGATTACAACGGCCACATTTATCCTCTTGAAATTAAGGCCGGTACGGATAAGAGAAAACATGGGCTTCGGATATTTCAAGAACGGCACAAAACGCCGATCGTATATCGCGCATCGGCCATGCCTTATCTGGAAAACGACGATGTGATCAATTACCCGCTTTATTTGATTTGCCGTTGGCCGATCTTGCCTTCCCCATCATAATCGCGAAAAGATCGGAACGAACCAGGATCGTTTGTTCGCAGGATCATTTATTGATAAACTTCCGTTGATGCCCCACGAATTCGAACCCGTCATCGGCCTGGAAGTTCACGCGCAATTAAAAACCAAAACAAAACTCTTTTGCGGCTGCTCGACGCAGTTTGGCGCCGACACCAACACCAATGTCTGCCCCGTCTGTTTGGGCATGCCAGGAAGTTTGCCGGTTCTGAATGCCCGCGCCGTCGAGTTTGCCATTATGGCCGGCTTGGCACTGAACTGCGAAATCCAACACGAATCGATTTTTGCACGGAAAAATTATTTTTATCCTGATCTCCCCAAAGGCTATCAAATCAGCCAATTCGAAAAACCGATTTGCTTTAGAGGCTATCTCGACATTCCGGGAAAACGCATCGGCATCACACGCATTCATATGGAAGAAGACGCCGGAAAACTGCTGCATCAGGGCGCGGCGGGTGTGGCTGGGTCGGACTATTCTCTGGTGGATCTAAACCGAGCCTGCACGCCATTAATTGAAATTGTGTCCGAACCGGATATTCGCTCCGCCGAAGAAGCGCGCGCGTATGTCGAAAGCCTGCGCGAAATCCTGATCCATTTGGGCGTTTGCGACGGCAATTTGGAAGAAGGTAGTTTGCGGGTGGATGCCAATATTTCGCTTCGCAAAAAAGGCGAAGAAAAATTTGGTACGCGGGCAGAAGTTAAAAATTTAAATTCGTTTCGTAGTCTGGAACGCGCCATTCACGCGGAAGTTGCGCGTCAAAAAGAGGTCTTGTTATCCGGCGGAAAAGTGGTTCAAGAAACCCGCAACTACGACGACGCCACGCAAAAAACAACGTCGCTGCGCAGCAAGGAAGAGTCGCACGATTATCGCTACTTCCCCGATCCCGATTTAATTCCCTTAAAATTAACAAAGCAACAAATCGACGCGATTAAATTGCCGGAATTACCCGCCCAAAAACGAACCCGTTATCAGGCTGACTTTGGCCTAACCGCCATCGATTGCGACGTCTTAATCGGCGAACCAACGATGGATGCCTATTTCTTAAGCTGCGTATCACTGGCCGGAAAAATCGCCCCGAAAGAAATTTGTAATTGGGTGCAGGGCGATCTGAATTCTCTTTTAAGAGCCGCCAAGTTACCGTTTGGTGAGAAAGTCAAAGAAACCCAGCTTATTCAATTATTAACTCTAAAAGAATCCGGTCAAATTTCCGGCAAAATCGCTAAAGAAATTTTGGCCAAAGTATTTGAAACCGGCCAAGATCCGGAAGCCATTGTCAAAGCCTCCGGCGCAACGCAGATTTCCGATACGGACGCACTGTCCGGCATTATTAACCAAATTCTTAACAACAACTTAGACGTCATCGAAAAAGTAAAAGCTGGAAAAACCAATTCAGCCGACTTTTTGATCGGCCAGGTCATGAAAGAAACCCGCGGACGCGCCAAGCCCGATTTGGTCCGCCAAATGATATTGGATCACATTGCGCAACGATAATATTTTAAATTATGTCGCTTGCCCGCAGTGTCATAGGACGCTTAAGCCGGTCAACGACACGCTGGTTTGCGAGACCTGCAAACTGGCGTTTCCGGTCGAGGATGGGATTCCGGTGTTGTTAGTTGAGAGAGCTTCCCGAGCCTTACGGCCATAATATTCGATCATCAGGTTTGCGGCGCTCCGGTACATATTTTCGCGGGGAGCATGCTTTACCAACGCTTTTGCCGTCAGCAGCAAATTCCGGCTCAAAAGAATCTGAACAACAATATCAAATTTGGCACTGTAATGAACCCCTAAAATATGCGCCATATGTTGAGGCCCTAAATAGAACCTCGAATTATTTAAAAACCCAATAATAACCTTGATCGCCTTATCTTGATTATGATGGGTCGGCTTGGCTCCCAGCAACAAAAATCCCTTGATAACTTTTAAGCCACGTTGCAGATCCGAATGAAGCGGATCAAACACATCAATAGCCACTTTCAAAGGCGTGTGCCCGTCCGAATTTGTAGCTTCCAAATTGAGCTGATGACAAGACAATAGGCGATTCGCCTGTTCTATACAGTGCTCATCGGAATATGGCTGCAAGGAAATAATTTTTCGCAACGAAAACATGCATTTAATTGTCGCATCAAACGCAATTAAAATTTCATATGCTGACTTTTTTACCTTTTTAGAAGATTGAGGACTTTCTTCCCAGTATTTTAATTGGGATTTCCGGCAAGTCCGGCTGGATCATCAACTCGACCCTGACTGGTACGCGCCAAGCGCACTTGCTTCGACCGGAAAGAAACATGCGTGGGTAGCGTTTGATGAAATTCACAAGTACCCCAAATGGAAAGACATTCTAAAAGAAGCGTACGATAAATATATCGATCGCATACGATTCATTGTCACCGGCTCTGCCCGTTTAGATATGTTCCAAAAATCCGGCGATTCGCTGGCCGGGCGTTATTTTTTATTCCGGCTTAATCCCCTAACTCTAGGCGAAATCACCGGCAAGCGCAGCCCTTTTAAAGACTCGCTAAAAGACTCCAGAGCATTTATTGAAGCCCGCCTGCAGACCAAAGGCCATCATCAGGATTCGATGGAAACTCTTTTGGAATTCAGCGGGTTTCCCGATCCTTTTTTTTAGCAACGCATCAAATACCAAAAAAAATGGCAGGCGGACTATATCGACAAGATTCTTTACGAAGATATTTCACGAATCGCCCAAGTCCAAGATATCGAAAACCTTTCGCGATTGTTATTGCTTTTGCCTCCCAAAGTCGCAGCGCCATTATCCGTTAATTCATTAAAATCCGATCTGCTGTGCAGCTACAATATGGTCGCCCTACTCCAAATCGATTGCCCGAAGCCTAACCAAGGAACGCAAAGTCTATTTTTTTGATTGGACCCGAGTCGAAGAGCCCTCCAAGCGATTTGAAAATTATGTCGCGGCGGAACTCAAATCGTTAACGCAATTATGGACCGATAACGGAGACTTTTTTGATCTGGCCTACATCCGCACAAAAGACGGAAAAGAAACCGACTTTCTGATTTTGAAAGATCGAAAACCGTGGGTATTGCTGAAAGTTAAATTAAAAAACAAAATATTGCGTCGCATCATTATGCGCAAGCGGAGGCATTGGGCGGTATTCCCGTCGTACAGATTGTTCACGAGCCGGGCATCGCGGAAAAATACGCGAACGGGTACCAAATTTCGGCGGAGCGTTTTTTTTGAATAAGTTGATGTCGTTGCACATCACAAATTCTCCAACCGCTTAGCCAACTCCTCCACTTTTTTTTGACTATCTTCGTATGTTTTCAGAAAACCGACCAACGTATTGTTACTATCAATCAGCGGCCTGACATTGGGGATGAACCGCATGCTTTTTAAAGCAATCGCCACTTCTGTTTTGTTACCAGCGGAACCCATCATAATAACTTTCTCAAATTTCGCCATCAACTCCTTCTTTTGCGCGTCAGAACCACTCGCCATAATCTGAGGCGCAGTTTTCAGTTCCTCAGACGAGATAGCATTCGCCTCGGCCACCGGAAGACGAAGGTTGGGCATAAGATTAGAGTAACTGGTAGGCGCAACTGCTCTCACTGGCATAGCCGTCAAATCAGATTGCATAAAGCCTAAGATGCCAGACATGTATCCACCGAATAGGTTTGAAGAACCGGTTTTTGAATATGGAGCTGATCCCTAAGAAATTTTTTGAATGGCTTGATATCCCCCGACACCCAAAACGACACGCTCCCGGGGCCCGACGCCAGCATTACCTTGTCCTTCATCTCAGACACCAACGTCTTCGCCGGATCGATGAATCGCAGATGGTCCACTTCCCAATATTCGGCTAAAAACGGATAGTGGCTGCATCCATAAATCACAGTATCTACGCCATGATCGACGGCTTGGCTCAAATATTTTTCGACAAAAGGCTTTGTCTTTTCCATTTGATTTTTTTCGATAAGCGGAACTAATTCCGGACACGCAATTTCAACAACATTGGCCGATGCGTTATGATTTAAAATCCGTTTCGTATACGCCTTCTTAGAAGTGGTGTTGACCGTCGCCATCACAGCAATACGACGCCCGTCCGACGCCGCACGCGCCGCCGGCCCGATAATTTCCAGAACCGGTACAGGGCAAATCTTTTGAATTTGGGGTAGCAGCATGGCGATCGAGGTATTGCATGCCACCACC
>CAYGHZ010000092.1:0-8175 GCA_964349635.1 uncultured Candidatus Marinamargulisbacteria bacterium | reverse complement strand
CTCGAAGTCCTTCTGAAATTCGATTGAGGTTCGCATCGATAATTTGGGAGAATACTTCCACCGGCACATCATATCCGATATGATGAACTCGAGGCAATTTTATGCTGAATACAAATCTAAATCCGCTGTCAAAAATAGTCCGAATCCCGGATAAAAAATCGGATGGCGGAAAGAAAGAAAACAGAGACCAACGCCACGACCAACCCGAAACCGAAAAAGAAAAAAAACAAAAAGCCTACCAATCCATCTCGTCGCTGGTATATGACACCCCGGTAAGAATTCATATCAACACCGTCAAACCCGAAGAATTATTGCAAGACCACGGAATCCGAAAATTCGACGCGGATTCTTTCCGGGATTTTTTTGAGGCCAATAGCGAGCCCATTATTTTAGCACTACTGGCGAACGGGATCGTGGCCGAAGATCGCATGATTTATGAATATCCGTCAGTAGCGATGATGATGTCGATTCTAGAGCATCATCTCGATATCGGGTCCCAAAAAGAATTGGAAAAAATAGCCTTCGAAGTGGTTAGCTTCTTAATTAACGGACTTGCACGCTTGGATATCATCGGAACACTCAATCAGCCCGCTTTTTCTGCGGATTTTGGTAAAAGTACACCAGGTCTATTGGAAAAGCTCAAACGCGCCACTATTTTGAGTGCCGATCTTGGAATTATTCATGTTCCCAGTAACAAACAAATGGCCAATTTGTTAGGGGGAACCTCGGACGAGATGACGACTGCGCGGAAGATCGTGTCCCATCTTAGCGAAGGCGCAGGACAGTACGTAATTCAGAAATAACGCCGCTCCGTGCATCCAAAAATGGCGTTTTTGGTTTTATACTAAGCACGGCGTCGAGCTTCGCCAAAAGCGAGTCGATCGTCAGGTGTTTTTCTTCCAAATAAAACCCTAATCCCATCTTTTCAAAAACCTGCGCATTAACAAGTTGATGATTGTCTGCGGCAAACGGATAGGGAATTAAGAGACCGGGAACCCCGAAATAGGCCAGTTCGGCAATAGACGTTGCGCCAGCCCGACAAATCACCAGGCGGGCCCTTTCATATAGATAGGCCATGTTTTCAAAATACGGCATGGTAATCAAATGACCGGCGTTAACAGGCTCTGAGTTATCGCCGGTGATATGAACCAAAGTATAGTTTTTAAATTTATCATAATGGAGGGCCAATAAGTCATTTAATTTTTGCGCGCCCTGGCTTCCTCCGAATACCAACAGCACTGGTCGATCGGCCGGAAGTTCTAGTGAAGAGGCGGGAAAATGCTTTCGAACCGGATTGCCTGTGACTACGGTTTTATTGGCATTAAACCAAGAGACAGATTCCTCAAAAGACACCAAGATTCGTCGGGCTAAATATTGCATCCAGCGATTCACCTTTCCTGGCAACACGTTTTGCTCGTGTAATACGATGGGAATGCCCAATCGAAAGGCCGCCAAAATAACAGGCAACGTCGAATAGCCGCCGGTTCCAAGCAGGCAGTCCACCCGCCGATCTTTTAATATTTTTTTGGCAGCGCGATAAGCTTTATAAATCACCCACAAATTCCGTCGGGAAGAGGGAATAGGCAAATACTCAAATCCATACCGCGAGACAATTTTGGAATCCTGCCGATGCGCAGATCCGATAAAGAAAAAATCGATATCCGTAAGTTCTTGGGCGACGGCAATCGCCGGATACACATGGCCGCCGGTTCCTCCGCAGGTGATCCCGAGGCGCTTATTCGGAGGCATTCGTCTTGTAGATGTTTTGCAATACCCCGACGTAAAACATCGACATAATCAGGGCGGTACCCCCAAAGCTGATAAATGTAAGCGGAATTCCGGTTACGGGGAACACTCCGATCACTACGCCGATGTTAATTAGCGCCTGAATGATCAGTAAAAACGTTATGCCAAATCCCAGATAAAACGAAAACGGGCGTTGGCTTTTTAGCGCAATATAAAGACCTCGATAAAAAAGAACGCCGAATAGCGCAATCACGACCCCGGCCAAAAGAAATCCGCCCTCCTCGCAAATAATCGCAAAAATAAAATCCGTGTATTGCATGGGTAAATAGAAATATTTGAGTTTGCCTTCGCCGATCCCCCGCCCCCAAAACCCGCCGGATCCGATCGTAATAAAGGATTGAATAATGTGGTAGCTTTTTCCCAAGGGGTCAGACCAAGGAAATAAAAACGTTTTGATACGGTCGATTTGATAGGGATTGCGAAGAATATAAGCCCCAACAACAATCGCTGCAGCTCCGAAAAGACCGATCAACAAACGCCAGGCAATCCCGCCGACAAAAATAAAAAGAAACGCGATCATGAGTACCAGAAGCAGATTCCCCAAGTCCGGTTGCTTGGCTAAAAGCAGCAGTGGAAAAAGCAAAAGAACAAGTACCGGCAAGACTCCTTTCCCAAAATAACGAAGGGCGTTGGGCCGATTCTCCAAAAATAAACTGAGGTAGACCACAACAAAAAACTTTACGACTTCCACCGGTTGCAGCTGAAATAAACCCAAATTAATCCAACGGGTGGCGCCGCCGGCCTGAATTTGCCAGCCCGGAATCAACGTGCCCACCAAAAGAAATAAAGAAAACAGTAATCCGGCAATGGCAAACTTTTTATACTGATGGTGTGGAACGATACAGCCTAAAATAAATGCAAGGGTGCCGGCCGCTAAAAACATGAGATGTTTTCGGATAAAAAAATATCCATCGTTGTAATAACTCATGCCCACTACCGAACTGGTCGAAAAAATCATGATCAAACCGATCGTCACCAAAGACAGCATGGCGACAAAACTGATCCAATCGAGTTTTAAGAGAGGCCGTAATTTTTTTTCAAGCATTCGTTAAACTGTTCGCCGCGATGGTTAAAATCTTTAAATTGATCAAAGCTGGAGCACGATGGCGAGAATAAGATCACATCACCCCGCTGCGATGCCTGGAACGCGCGCTGCACAGCGGGAGTTAGTTCGGATTCTTGAAAGACCGGAAAATTCGGATCGATTTGCTTAAGCGCCGGGGCCATTCGCTTGGCTATGTCGCCAAACACGGTAATAGTCTTAACTCTACCGACCAAAAATTTTGCAAAGTCTTCCAGTTCCAGTCCCTTGTCAAAGCCGCACAAAATTAAATGAATCGGTTCTTTAAAAGACTCAACGGCTACAACCGTCGAGTCGGGATTGGTCGCTTTGGAATCGTTGTAAAAAACTCGGCCCTGATATTCCAGAACCCGAATTAATCGATGCTCCAGCGGCTGAAACGTGGATATTCGCTTTTTCAGTGTCGCGTCATCCAGCCCCATCAGCCGGGCCGCTTTGATCACGGCAATTGCATTTAATTGGTTATGGGGGCCGACTAAATGAAAATCGGTCAATAATTCTTTCTCCGGGCTTCGCAACGAAAACGGAAGCCTCTGGCATCTCGCCCCGGCCGCCAATTCCCGCACATAATGATCGTCCTCATAATAAATCAGATAGTCTTCCAATCCCTGATTTTGAAAAATCTTCGCTTTTTGCCGGCCATATTCCGCCATCGTTTTGTGGCGCTGCATATGATCCTGAGTCAAATTCATAAAAATCGAAATGTGCGGCTTGAAACTAAAACATTGTTCCAGTTGATAACTGCTCAATTCCACTACTAACGCTTTTTCTTTTTTTCCAACATAGGAAATCAGCGGAATGCCAATATTGCCACAATAGGGAACCTGCAACACATGCGCCAACAGCGCCGTGACCGTGGATTTGCCGTTGGTGCCAGTGACGCCAATTAGGACAGGTTTTTCTTCAAATAACCGATAAGCCGCCTCGATTTCAGACACAATCTCCACAGAAGTCTTTGGAAATTGCTCCGGTGGAATGCCTGGGCTAGTCACAATCCAATCGGCCTTGGTAAGGTCGGATGTGTACAGCCCCATTTCCGACAATTTTTCTTTAGCGGCTGTTCCGGTGATGCCCTCGCCCAACACAGCTATCATAATGACAGAATAAACAGAACCATAAATAACGCTCCAAATGACCAAAATAGAAACACGGTTTTTGTCTCAGACAGCCCCAACAATTCAAAATGATGATGCAATGGCGCCATCAAAAATAATCGTTTGCCCCGCCATTTGTAAACAGCGACCTGAATCATCACCGACAACGTTTCGATGATATAGACGCCGCCCAACGACAGAAGCATCCACGGATTTCCGGCAATCAAGGCCAGCCCGGCGAACAAGGCCCCGATTGGAAGGGAGCCGGTATCACCCATAAAAATTTTCGCGGGATGCGCATTAAAAAACAAAAAGGAAAGCAAAACCACGGCAAATAGTAACGAAAAATGAGCCATGTCGGGAGTCGGCTTAAAATACAAATAAAATCCCATAATGGAAAAAAAGGAGAGCCCAGTCAGTAAACCATCCAGGCCGTCAGAGAGGTTGGTGGCATTGGAGCTTCCAACGACGATGAACCAAAACAATCCAAATTCCAATAAATCCAGCGGTCGAATCCATGCGCTGAAAGCGCCCAAAAGAACAACTGCGGCGATGTTTTGAAGGAAAAACTTTTGACGCGCCGTAAGGCCCCGGTTGTTCTTTCGCAAGAAAGACAATCCATCATCAACAAATCCGATAAAAGCAAAAACGGCGAAAAGTCCAACACACCACATCACATTCGGCGAGATAGTTGGAATAAATAATAAGATCGCGATAACCCCGACTAAAATTCCGATACCGCCAAAAGAAGGGGTCATTTTTTTGGATTGATGGCTCTGTGGACTTAGGTCGTAGATCGTTTGATGCGCTTTGGTTTTTCGAGCGATCAATAAAACAATGGCCTGGACGGCGATACACATAATAAAAAACAGAACATAGGTCATTGATAGTGACTCTGAAGAAAATTCACTGTTTCTTCCATTTTCATTCCTCGGGAGCCTTTCACCAACACGACGTCGCCGGCCCGCAATTCCTGCACCAAACTTCGATGCAGCTGATTTCGGTCCCTAAAATGATAGTCGGACTGAATCACCGCGGATTGTTCACCAAATGTATAGACGATAGAAACCTCGGCATCCAATGCCAATTCCCCAATTTTTTCATGTTCCTGCTTGGAATGCGTCCCCAGTTCCAACATATCTCCCATCACCAAAATTTTTCGACCGGGCTGCCGCTTTAGATATTGCAGCGCATACACGACCCCATCCGGATTCGCATTGTACGCATCATCGATAACGGTAATCTCGCGAAGCCGATGCAGCTGCAACCGATGCGACGACCCCTTATAATTCGAAAGCCCTGCCTGAATCTCGGCATCCGTCAGCCCAAAATGGTGCCCGACCGTATAACACATATTCAACGTCTGATCGATTTTGGTCTCGCCCTCAAATGGCAATATGGAATAACCGGCAGCCACTGCTTTTTTATGCAGCAATTTATGAAACGGCGTCGCAAAATTGATAAACGCAAACCGGTTTTCGGCTTCCCATTTCTGGCGCTTCATAAAAACTTCAGCCTTTGCAGCGGCGATTTGACGCTGACTTTTTAATAGCTCCACATGCGTCAGTCCGATGCTAGTAACGACGGTGTGCGTTGGCCTTACGATGCGTGTAAGCTGCGCGATTTCTCCCTTGTGACGCATCGCCAATTCCACGATCAAAATTTCTGTCGAATAATCCGCCGACAACACGGTGAGTGGTACCCCGACTTCATTATTTTGATTTTCGAGGGTCTTAGTGACTTTATATTTCGTACCTAAAATAGCCGACAACTGGTCTTTCGCGGTCGTTTTCCCAGCCGATCCGGTGATCGCAATCACGTGGCATGTTAATTTTTTCCGATACGCCTTAGCATAATCGGTCAAATCTACGTCCAAGACGCGGGCGCCCTTTTTGGCGGCCTCTTCCATAAACGCGCGCCCATCATGATTTTTTCCTTTAACGGGAATAAAAATATCGCCCGGCTCCACCGTTCGGCTATCAATCGAGACTTTCATGAACTCACCTTTCGAATGGCCTCGCGGGCGACTTCGCGATCATCAAAATGAATTTTTCCGGATTTCAAAATCTGATAGGTTTCATGGCCCTTGCCGGCCAATACCACCACGTCGCTTGGCCCGGCGGCGCCAATCGCCTTCTCAATGGCTCGCCTTCGATCATCAATCACTTCATAATTTTTGCTCACTCCGGCAAGAATATCATCTACGATTTGATTTTCATCTTCCGATCGAGGATTGTCTTGGGTAATCACAAAAAAATCGGAGTACTGCTGGGCCACGGCGCCCATTTTGGGACGCTTTCCCCGATCTCGATCGCCGCCGCATCCAAAAACCGTTAACACGCGACCGTTGCGCTCGTCGGCCAAATGCCGGGCTTCTTGAAGAATATTTTCAAGCCCATCCGGCGTATGCGCATAATCGACGATCACCAAAAACGGCTGCCCTTCCTCAATACACTCAAACCGTCCCGGCGGCGCCTTGAATGCCGCCAAGGCCCGAACGATGGCGCTGTCGTCCACCTTGCAATGCCGCAAAATCGCTGCCGCCGCCTGCGCATTTCGATAGTTAAACCGGCCCTTTAAAGACGTGGCGCCGGGAAGTGGAACAGCTTGGTAGTCTTCCGGATAGAGACTGGGCCCGGCGCTCAAAAAAGATAATTTGGTTTTTCGATAATTTTCAAAGGTGCCGTGATAATCCAAATGATCCTGGGTGATATTCGTCAATAATTTAACATCAAAATCAATCCCTTCAATTCGCCCCTGATCGATGGCATGAGAGGACACCTCCATCACAAAATGCGTGCCGCCTTGTTCAATATGATCACGCATTAATCGAAGCGTTTCCAACGATTCCGGCGTGGTCAAATCCGCATTCAACGTTCCCAAAACAAACGGCTTAAAGCCCGCTTGGCGAAGGCCTTCGGCCACCAGATAACTGGTGGTTGTTTTGCCGTTGGTTCCGGTAATACCAATAACGGTGCACCGTTTCGAGGGGGCATCGTAAATAATATTTGCAAATCGGGCCAACCCCGGTCGATCCGACAGGATGTAAGCTTTTGCGCCACGGATTAACGCGTCGGGAATAAACGCTTCCCCTCTCGGCAAACAAACAAAAATATCTCCAGCTTCAACTAATCGAGAATCAAATCGAACCATGATTTTTTGGAATTATAGCAAGGCCTATGGTAAATTGAAGTATAGATAAGGGCCCAATTTGTATCTTCGAAAAGACTCACTAGTCATACAATATTGCCAGGAGAAATCCACCGCCTTAAAGGAAAAGATCCTTATCTCCTATACGCCTTTGGTGGAATACATCGCCAAAAAGCTTGCCTATAACAAAAACGATCTGGAAGATTTGATTCAGGTTGGCTCCATTGGATTGCTGCGTTCGCTCGAACGATTTGAGCCAAATAAAGACATCGATTTTTCGACCTTCGCGACGCCCAATATTATTGGGGAAATCAAACACTATTTTCGCGATAAAAGCCGCCTGGTAAAAGTTCCAAGGAAACTTCAAGAGCTTTATTCCAAGGTTAAAAACTTTATTCGGGTACGGCAAAAAGAAGGCCATTCGCCGACCATCGCGGAGATCGCCCAGGCGATGGAAGTCAGCGAAGAATTAATTTTAGAGTCTATGGAAGTAGGTCAAACCTCGCTAGTCTTGTCGCTGGATTCTCCGACGTATAAAAATGACAGCTCCAAACAAGGCGAAAACTCCGTTCCGTCATTGTTGGACAGTCTGGGCGTCGAAGGCCGCGAAGACGACATGCTGCGTCGCGAGACCCTTCACGAAGCGATTAAGTCGCTAAACGGACGAGAGAAAAAAATCGTTTATTATCGCTATTACGAAGGACTCTCCCAAATGGAAATTGCCAAACGCATGAATCTCTCGCAAATGCATATTTCACGCATTCTGACCAAAGCTATCAAACGTCTCCACGATATTCTCGAACCGACTGAACATGGAGAGTAATATCAAAAAGCGGATTCCCCACCGCTTCGAAAATTTGCTGCTCGATTCCATCAGCCCCGAGACCGGCGAATGTTCGATTGAAATTGCGGAAAACGATCGCCTAGGCCGTCAAATCTTTCTAAAGGATAAAAAAGTGATGGTCCCGGCGATTATGGAAATTTTGGCGCTGGGAGCGATTGCGTGCAATGGGAATCTGCAACCCCATCAACTCATTTTTTATG
>CAYGHZ010000091.1:0-8207 GCA_964349635.1 uncultured Candidatus Marinamargulisbacteria bacterium | reverse complement strand
AGCCAGGACCGCCGAAGAACATAAGCTTCAAAAATTGATCCCCTTTCTTTTCTCACGTTGCGAATCGTTTGCAAAAAGCTTTGATGGTCCGGGCTTGGAATGGCTGGATCACACACCAGACCATGACATTCGAAATTTTCTCCTAATGGGAAAACGCGACTTCATCCGTCCTAGTGATGTCAAAAAAATTCTACCAACTTTTCTTGATGATCGGAAGCAATTCCAACAGCTTGCGATTATACTTAGCAATTTCCTTTTAAATAGGGTCGGGGGTTTAGGTTCAGCCGTTAGTGTTGATGTTGACTCCGAACCCAACCTCAAAGAGAACCACCGCTATTTTGCACAGATAGAATCGGGTGGCCACGAACCCTATGTTTTTGCGATAAATCAGCACGCAGCTCCGACATATCAAGAGCTATTGTCCCGGCTTAATGCCATGTTCGATCCGATCATCTTCAAACCGCCAAAAATTTATTGCCGGCCCAAAATCCAAAAGGATGAAACCAAAGAACAAAAACAATAAGGCTGACGGACTAAGAAATCTCCTGCCAATTCGGCCCAAACACGGCATCCACGGACAATGGAACGGAATAGTTAACCACCCCTTCCATGCCCTCTTTGACCAAAGCCAGCATTTTCTCTTTTTCCGCCGGAACCACATCAAACACAAGTTCGTCATGAACCGAAATAATCATTTTTGATTTTAATTTTTCTTTTTCCAGTCGATCTTGGATATGGATCATAGCCAGCTTGATAATATCCGCTGCTGTGCCTTGCAAGCGGCTATTTACCGCCGTGCGTTCTGCGAATTGGCGAAGGTTCCAATTGCTGCTGTGGATTTCCGGCAAATTGCGAATGCGGCCAAATTCCGTTTTCACAAAACCATTGGCGCGGGCAAATTCAATGGTCTCAGCCATAAAGGTCTTAATCGAAGGAAAATTGGCGAAATAATTATCGATAATGACCTTAGCTTCCGCACGCTTGATACCCAGCTTTTGAGAAAGCCCATAATCCGAAATACCGTAAATAATCCCAAAATTTACGGCTTTGGCCTCGCTCCGGCTGACGTTTACAACCTTCGCTGTCGAGGCGTGAATATCTTCGCCCTTTTTAAACGCCTCGATCATATGTTTGTCTTGCGCCATATGCGCCATCAGCCGCAGCTCCACTTGCGAATAGTCTGCAGACAAAATGATATTACCCGCAGACGGGATAAACGCCCGCCGAATTTTGGCGCCCTCTTCCGTGCGAATCGGGATATTTTGCAAATTGGGATCCGCCGACGATAGCCGGCCTGTAATCGCAATGGTCTGATTAAACGATGCATGAATCTTTTTGGTGGTTGGGTCAACCAGCGTTGGCAAGACCGTGACATAGGTATTTTGCAGTTTTTCAATCGTTCGATAATCCAAAACCAACCCGGCGATTTCGTGCATCGGGCGCAGTTTTTCGAGCACGGAAGAATCCGTAGAACGCGCAGTCTTCGTATTTTTTACCACCGGCAGCCCCAATTTATCGAACAAAATTTTACCCAATTGCTGGGTGGAACTAATATTAAACTCTTCTCCGGCTAATTGATGGATCTTGGCGACAATATGCTCGTTTTTCTTTTCAAATTCATGGTGCAGCTTTTTTAAATAGTCGGAATCCAAACACACGCCTTCATATTCCATCTTGGCCAACACAATTTGTAATGGCATTTCCATGGTTTCAAAAATTTTTGTAAGGCCTTTCGCTTTCAGTTCAGGCTCCAATTTATTTTTTAGGCGCAGCGTAAAATCAGAATCCGCGCCGGCATATTGCGCCGCTTTTTCGGGCGGAACATCCGCAAAATTAATCTGTGTTTTTCCTTTACCCACCATGTCTTCATAGGTGCTCATCTGAACGCCAAATACTTTTTTCACCAAATCTTTTAGTCCCAAACGCTCGCCGGGATACAGCAAATACGCCGCCAACAGACTATCAAACGCAATGCCACGAAGGGTAATACCATAGTTCAAAAGCACCCCGTATTCATATTTGCCGTTGTGGGTATATTTCGGGATTTTCGGATCTTCGAGATAGGGTCTTAATTTTTCGAGATGATCGGTTAAATAAAACGCCTGTTTTTCTTTGACTGCGATGCTAACGCCGACGATCTTGGCCTGCCGCAACGCCAGAGCCGTCGTCTCCAAATCAACCGCAAATCCATGTTTTAACAAATCAAAATCAAATTTTCCTTCCACCAACTGGTAATGCCCGTCGGGCGCCGTCGCAGTTGGAAACAATTCCATGGCCCCGGTCAATTTACTTTCATATTTTTTATACAGGTTCTTAAATTCATATTCTCTGAAACATCCCATGATCGCGTTCCAGTTCGGACGATAGGCCAGGTCTTCGACGGTAGCGTCGGTGGGCACATGGCGATCAATGGTGACGAGTTGTTTGGATAAATACGCCATCTCTTTATTTTCACGCAACTTCGCTTGCACCGATTTCGACGTAATATCATCCAAATGGGCATAAATTTTGTCCAGCGACGGGTACTGTTCCAACAGCGACAATGCCGTTTTTTCGCCAATGCCCGCTACCCCCGGAATATTGTCCGACGTATCCCCTTTCAACGCCTTCAAATCAATCAACTGCGCCGGAGTTAATTGATATTTTTCTTTGATCTGCTCCGGCCCCATTTCCAGCAAATCGGAAATACCTTTTTTATTAAGAACAATACGCGTGGCATCAGAGGCCAACTGCAAGGCGTCCTGATCGCCGGTCATGATGAAACATTCGCCATGTTTTTCAAATTTTAATGACAATGTTCCGATGAGATCGTCCGCTTCATAGCCCGGCGCGGCAATGGACTTTATTCCGGTCTTTTCCAAAAATTCTTTCCATATCGGAATTTGCACCCGAAAATCATCCGGCGGCTCCGGTCGATGCCCTTTATATGCCTTATATAATTTATGTCGAAAGGTTTGAACCGGGCTATCGATGCACACGCACACGTAATCCGGATTAAATTTTTCAATGCTATTAAAAAGAAGCGACGCAAAACCTAACACCGCGTTAATGGGCTTCCCGTTATGAGTCAGCGAAGGCGGCAGGGCATAGAACGCCCGAAAAAATAACGAAAATCCGTCCAGTAGCAACAATTTTTTGGGGGGCATTTTTATGTAGTATAAACCCCGTAGACAAATTGCAAAACCTGCGTTAATTTACTTATATAATGAAATTCACCGAAGACCATGAATGGATCCGGGTTGAAAAAAACAACGAAGCGGTAGTTGGCATTACGCAACACGCGGTAGACGAACTCGGCGAAATCGTTTTTGTAGACCTGAAACATGTTGGTTCTCAAATTATTCAAATGGACGAATTTGGTTCCGTCGAATCCGTTAAAACAGTGTCCAGTCTTTTTTTACCTGTAACCGGTGAAATTATTGCGATCAATACTGCGCTGGTCGACAATCCCGCGTTGGTGAATGACTCGCCGTATGATGAAGGTTGGCTCATTCGTGTGCGGTATTCCGACCCAAAGGAACTCGACGACCTGATGACCGAGCAAGAATATAACCAACATCTTGCTAACCTTTGAAGAAAAGGAAAAACGCCTAAAGCAATTGGGCGCGCCCAGCGTCGAATCCCTTATCTCAAAACAGTTTGGTTTTCACGCTTCCACATCTTTTTCTCTCCCCTCCCCGCTTTCCGAATTTGAATTGTCGCGCCTGGTTCAATCCATCGCGTCGCAAAATCAACCCGCCGGTAAAACGCTTTCGTTTTTAGGCGCCGATGACGGCGACCATTTTGTACCCGCCGTGGTTCGACGCATCAATTCCTCAAGCGAAGAATCCTCAAAGGAATTGCAAAAAATTGTCTGCGAATTAACAGGCTTTTCCCAAGCCAACGTCACGTTGCCGGACCACCTATTTGCATTGTCAAAAGCATGTATGATGGCTGTAAAAAAAACCGGCAGAAAAAAGATCTTAATTCCGCGACGCATCTCCCCGGTCACAGTCCAATTTTTAATGGCGTTTCTCGAACCACAGGGCGTTCATATCACGGTTTTTTCGTCGGAAGTCTTTTATCATTTCGATCAAAAAGATTTCGAAAAACATATTAACCGGGACTACGCCGCCGTCGTCCTCGCCTATCCCGATTTTTTTGGCAATATTATCAATTACGAGCAAGCCATTAAATCCGCCAAGGCCCACGGCGCCGCCGTCATTTGCCATTGTGATCTGATTGCGCTTTCGCTGTTAAAAAACCCAGCCGATTTCGGCGCGGACATCGCCGTAGGCGGAGACGGCTTCGGATTCATTTCCCACTCACCCACCTACAAACCCAAAACCCCCCGCGGCCTTAGCCCGTCGAAGGCCGCCGCAGTTGCCTATTTCGCTTACATGGGACCCAAGGGACTGCGTCGTGTTGCCGAATTGTGTTATAAAAAAGCGCTTTATCTGAGACAAGAAATCGGCAAAATCAAAGGCTTTGGCGTGCTAAACGTCGGCCCAACCTTCAAAGATTTCTTGGTCTCGTTGCCGATGCCTGCGGACGTTGCATTAAAAAAATTGCGCGAGTCCCGGATTGTCGGTGGTCTAAACATTTCGCATTTCTATAAAGGCAAAAGCAACCTGATTTTAGTTTCAGTTACCGAAAAACATTTGCAGTCCGAACTCGATCAGTTTATTCGCTGTCTGAAAGCGTTAAAATGAAAAAATTAAAATCCATATTTGATTATTCGGTAAAAAATCAATCGGGCTACCGATTGCCGACGGACTTTTTGCCCCAGGTCACGCTGGAAGACATCGAGCAACTTGGAGTCCTAAATATCCGGCGCCCCGGCCTGCCGGAAGTCACCGAAGAAGATATCGCTAATCATTACGGAACGGAAAAATCCGCCGCCGGCTTAAGCATCGGCGAAGAACTGGCAAATCTGCCCGAATTTACGGGAATGCACGCCTATCAAAACGACGCCGACATGCAAGGCACATTACAGATTTTATTCGAACTGGAACGTTATTTAGCGGAGCTGCTCGGCTTTAAATATTTTTCATTCCAACCCTGTCTATCCCACCACGATATTTCCCTGGCGCTGCTTATCGTCAAAGCCTATCACCACACTCGAGGACGAACTGATAAAAAAGTCATTCTGGTACCCGATTCCGCGTCAACCGACCACGAAGAAGCCATTGCGTCGTTCGGATTCGAAATCCGCAGAGTCGCTATGAAAAAAGGGTTGCTGGACGTTCTCGCGTTCCGCACCGCCATCACCGAAGACGTCGCCGGCGCCGCCCTCCCAACACCTTATCTGGTTCGCCTACGCGCCTCCGAAGTCAAACAACTCCGCGATTGGCTCCGCGACCACGACGGTCTGATGATCTGGAACGGCGACCAAGCCCATTCCATCTTGGGCTATCTTAAACCCGGCGAAACCGGATTCGACATCGGATGCCTCAATCTAGAAAAAACCTTCAACGCCGGAGAGATGACAGTAGTCGGCGTCGCCGAAACCCTAAAACCCTACCTCCCTTCCCCGCATATAGAATTTGCAAACGGAACCTACAAAACAGTCTCCGGCTCCCCCTTATCCGCAGCCAAACTACCCGTCATCTCAGGCAACGTCTCCCCCCTAATCAGAACCTACGCCACCATAAGATTATTGGGACTTCGAGGCCTAAGAGAAATCGCCGAATCCACGCTTATTTCTTCCGCCGCTTCGCCGCTTTCTTAATCCCCTCAAAAATATCCTCAGCCATGGTCTTAGCAAATTCCTCAGGGTTATTGGTCTCACCCATCGAAAACGCAATTTCGGCTAACCCCCGGGCAATATCCTGAATTTTCGCTTTTCTAACTTTAACTTTTTTCTGATTAATATCAAGAATAACGGAACCCGCCTCGGCGATATGCTGGGAGCCTGACTGAAGCTTTTCCCATTCCGACTTTGGCTGATGAATTTTGCGGATTTCCATGTGGTCTAATAATAACTCATATGAAAAGTGAAAACAAATATAAAACAAATATTATGATAGAATAAAATTCATGGCTTTAGTCGAATCTACGAACATCAAAATAGGCAATAAAATGCCTGAAATCTCCCTCAAAGACCCATCGGAAAAATTATTCACGTCAAAATCGTTACGAGGTCCAAACGGCTTATTGGTAGTCTTCACCTGCAATCACTGCCCCTACGCCAAAGCCATCTGGCCGCGCTTAATTAACTTGTCTCGCAGCGCCAAATCGATGGGCATCTACACCGTCGCCATCAATCCCAACATCAACCCAAACTATCCCGAAGATTCGCCGGAAAATATGACTAAATTTATCAGAGAATCACGGGTACCATTTCCCTATTTGGTCGACGACACGCAACAAACGGCGCGGTCTTACAACGCGCAATGCACGCCCGATATTTACCTTCTGGATCATAACGAAACCCTGGTCTATCACGGAAGATTCGACGATAATTGGAAAGAATCTGAGAAAGTAACGTCCCAGGATCTTAAACTGGCATTAGAAAATTTGGCGTTGGGTAAACCGGCGCTTCAACATCAATTCCCCTCCATGGGCTGCTCCATCAAATGGAATGAAACTTAACCGAAAAAAAACGTTTATCGCAGTGTTGGTCATCCTAATCGCCGCGCAAGCGGGATATCGCTTTTTTGTTTCGTCAAAAAAAGTAGCGGATGGGGGCACGTTAAATCTTGAAAAAAAAGTAAGCGTCGCCAACGAAATCAAGATCCAAGCCAAGCCGGTCACCTTTTTACCCGAAAAGGAGATGGTTTTTTTGGTGTCGATCGACTCCAGCCAAAACAAAGATTTTCTGGAAATGGATCTAATGGACGTAGCGCTGCTGCAGGATCAGGACGGGAGACCGTACGCGCCGATATCGTGGAAGGTCGACCTATCCACCGAACAATCCCGCACCGGTCACTTGATATTCAAAGCGCCGCCAAAAGAAACCCAATCGATCCAACTTATTTTTTTTGAGGCCGAAGAACGGCCATTCAGATGGGAGATGCCTCATGCCATACGTCAATCTAAGGGTAGCGGGAACGCTAACGAAGGAACAAAAGTCTCAGATCGTTAAAGAGTTCACGGATACCCTCAAACGCATCGCCAATAAACCGGAAGCGTCGACCTATATCACCATCGACGAAGTACCTCGTGGAAACTGGGCAAAGGGCGGCGAGTTATTGGAGTGACGCCACGTCCTTATACTGCACATACTTCGCCCAGGCCGCCCCGCTTTTAATCTGCTCCTGCGCCAACGCAAACCCATCGTTAATGGTCTCCGTTTTACCAAAACAATAAAACGACGCCCCCGCGTTCAAACAAATCGTTTCCGAAATCGGGTGCGCGCTATCATTCGCCGAAAAAATATCAGTAAATAATTGCGCATTCTCCGCGGCATCCGCCCCGGGCCACTCCTGCTCGTGCCGGGTAATCCCAACGGATTCCGGAGTAAATACCGACTGTGTAACCCCGTCCGCCGACACCTCGAACAGCGCCGAATCTCCCGCTGCGGACAGTTCATCAAGGCCGTCATACCCCACAATCACCAACGCCTTTTCAACGCCCAATTTCCGAAGCGACTCGGCCAATTTCTGCGCCAGCGCCGCTGTCGGCGTCCCGATCACCTGATGCCGCACACCGGCCGGATTAGACAGAGGCCCCAATAAATTAAAAATCGTCCGCGACCCCACTTCCTGCCGGGCCGCCGCCGCATGCCGCACCGCCGGATGATGGTTGCGGGCAAAAAGAAAACATAAATCCGTCTGATCAAACACCGCCGGAATTTTTTCCGCCCCGAAATCAAACCGAACGCCCAACGCCTCCAAAAAATCAAAACTCCCATTCGCTTTTTTAGACCCGCGATTCCCATGTTTGGCAACCGGAACCCCCGCCGCCGCCAAGACAAATGCCGCCGACGTCGAGACATTAAACCGCGGCTTACCCACGCCGCCCGTCCCGCACAAATCAAACGCAGGTTTGGAAAGAGCCACACGCAACGCTTTTTCCCGCATCACCCGCGCAAACCCCACAATCTCGGATACCGACTCGCCCTTGTGATGAATCAGACGCAGGACTTCGACAAGCTCAGAGTGCGGACAATCGCCGGTAAAGATGGACAGGGCACATTGATTGGCCGCTTCCTCCGACAGATCCGCCCCCTGGCGCAACGTGTCTAGATAGGCGTCGAGCATTTAAGGCGTATTAAACAAATGATC
>CAYGHZ010000090.1:0-8254 GCA_964349635.1 uncultured Candidatus Marinamargulisbacteria bacterium | reverse complement strand
GTGGTTTCCTCCAAATGGATTTTTATAACTTTTATAAGTATAACTTTAAATTTAAAGGGAACAAAAAGTTTGGCCCATTTGTCCTAAATTTCATGAAAAAAATAATGCTCATGATTTTAGTGGTTCTTTGCTTCGCCAGCCTTATTTCCGCACAGGGAATTTTGACCAATGAAGCGCGTCCAAGTTTGGGCTTCGTGACCGGAGCCAACACCTTTGGCAGCGCCGGGATTCATTCGCAACGATTTGATATCCGAGCCGGGTTTACAAGTGCGTCGAACGACGCGTCGGCCAGAACCCAGGCAACCAGCCTGTTTTTTCAGGGTGATATGAAATCCTCTCTTAAAGACGGAACCTATTTTATCTATGGACTCTATTTTGCTTACGCCAGTGGTCAAGTGCTGGGCGTTGCAATCGACTCTGTAACATCGTATGGAATTGCGACGGGATTTCAGCAAGAAGTGGGGAGTAATTTGTTGATCGATTTTGTAATCTTTCCGGTTGCGTTAAGCAATACAAAATCCGGATCCACCTCCGTTAACGCCACGGCATTTCTAAACGGTTCGAATATCGCCGTTTCGTACCTGTTCTAATCAAAACAATCGCAGCTGCTTTTCCCCGGCCTCAAACTGCTCCAAAATCTGATTCGCTCGATCAACGACGGACTTCGGCAACCCGGCCATTTGCGCCACATGAATTCCATAACTCTTGTCGGCGGGCCCTTCAATAAATTTATAATCAAAAATCACCCGATCGTTATGTTCGCGGATTTTCATGCTGAAATTCTTGAATCCTTTGAGCCGTTCTTCTAGTACCGAAAGTTCATGATAATGCGTCGCAAAAAATGTTCGCGCGCCAATTTTTTCATGAATATGTTCCGATACCGCATAGGCAATGCTCATCCCGTCAAACGTCGACGTTCCGCGGCCGATCTCGTCCAAGATAATCAAGCTTTGCGACGTCGCCTGATTCAATATCGCAGCCGTTTCCAGCATCTCCACCATAAAGGTCGATTGCCCCAAATATAAATTGTCCATAGCGCCTATCCGGGTAAACAGCTTGTCGACCATTGATAACGTCGCCGAATCAGCCGGCACAAAGCATCCCATCTGAGCCATCACCACGGTCAACGCGATCTGCCGCATTAAGGTCGATTTTCCCGCCATATTTGGGCCGGTAATCAACGCAAACCGGATGTCTTTAAAGTGAATATCATTAGGGATATACGACATCCCACTTTTCTTTTCCAACACGGGATGTCGACCGTTTTTGATCTCTAGTTTCAAGCCCGGCGCAAACCGAGGCCGACAATAGCGATTGCGTTGCGACACGGTAGCCAAAGACTGTAAACAATCCAAATCCGCAACAACCCGCGCCAACTCCTGAAGGTCGGGAATCACCTTTTGAATCTCAGCGACAATTTCCAAATAAATCTCCGCTTCCAATTCAATTTGCTTCTCTTCGCCATGCAGCAAAATACTTTCTTTCTCTTTCAATTCCGGCGTGATATAACGCTCTGCCCCGACCAAGGTTTGCTTGCGAATATAATCCGCCGGAACCTTGTCCTGCTGAGCGTTGGGAATCGTAAAGTAATATCCAAATACTTTATTGAATCCTACTTTTAAACTTTTAATACCAGTCCGCTGCCGCTCCACGTCTTCCAACCCCGCGATCCATTCACGAATAGTCTTGAAAGACAGGTTCAGCTGGTCCAATTCCTCACTAAACCCCGATTTGATATACCCCCCATCCCGCAAATGCGGCGCCGGATCATCCACAATCCCCCTATCCAACACATCCAACACCCCAAAATCAAACTCTCTAATCACCCTCTCCCCTTGGGAGAGGGAAGATCCAAACGCATCTAAAACCCCACCCATCTCTTTCAACGCACGAAGCGAATCCCGCAACGCCACCACATCCCTAGGATTATGATGCCCCGAAACAATCCGGGACAGCAGCCTCTCCAAATCATAAACCTGCCCCAAAATCTCCCGAATCTCCTCACGAGACAGCAAATCGCCAATCAACGCTTCAACGGCATCCAGCCGCTGATTAATCATCACGTCGTCGATAAACGGGTGACGAATTAATTGCTTCAATCGCCGCGCACCCATCGCTGTTTTCGTCGCATCCAACACCCAAAACAAGCTGCCCGTTTTCTCCACCAATTCTAGGTTACGAATGGTCGTCGGATCCATATAAAGAGAGTCCCGGGAACGATAGGGTAGTAACCGAGTGATTTGCGGCAGGTGATGTTTCTGAGTCTCTTTTAAATATCGCAAAATCGCCCAGGCCGCGGGGTAAGCTGCGCGATAGTCCTCGATCCCAAACGCCGACAGCGACTGCACGCCAAAATGCCGCTTCAACTCCTCTTCCGCCTGATCCTCCGAGATCCCCTCTGCCTCAATCGTCTCCCGAGCCTGAATCCACGACGCATCCCCAACGCCTATCCTAAACTCCCCGGTAGAAGCATCCACATACGCGTAAGGCCGCCCCCCGTGGTCGCCCCCATTCCCCATAGCCAGAAGGTAGTTCTGCTCCGCCTCCTCCAAATGCCCCACCCCCATCACCGTTCCCGGCGTCACCACCCGCACCACCTCCCGCCGAGTCAATCCCTTGGCCAGCGCCGGATCCTCCACCTGCTCACACACAGCCACTTTATAGCCCTTATTAATCAACTTCAAAATATAACCATCGGCCGCATGAAACGGCACCCCGCACATCGCAATGCGATTCTCATCTTTTCCTCGTCCGGTAAGCGTCAATTCCAGTTCTTTGGACGCGACCTTAGCATCATCCAAAAACATCTCATAAAAATCCCCCAACCGAAAAAACAAAATCGAATCGCGATGTTGCGATTTGATGGCCTGATATTGCTTCAGCATCGGGGTTTCCATCGCGGAAGATAGACCTAACTCTCTTCAATTACCCGATTCGGAATCTCTTCGTAAATCCGCACTTGGCCCTCGTAATACCACGGATACATATCGCGGCGCAGCTTGGCCATCCAGGTTTTATATTCGGCCTTTCGTTTCAAATTATAAAAAATCACGCCCTCGGCCATTACGTCGCAGTCTTTATGTGGGATTTTGTGGTAGGCGCAATAAAATAGGCTAAATAAATGTTCTTTAAACCAACTGCTCCAATTGTCGAAATTCCGGTCAAATTTATCGAACGATTTATACCGCAACGAGGTGATCGATTTTTGAAACGGATACCACAAATGATGCGGTAATTTATACGGATTATTTTGCAACTTTGGTCCAATGACTTCGCCCGCCTGCTCGCCGTCGCGTTCGACCAAATCTTTAAACGCGGACATCAACACGCCTTCAACAATTGCGGACTGACCGCCCACGATTTGCAGCGGATCAATCACATTTTTACGATTTTGAAGCGCAATTAAGCGGCCTTTTTCAGTTTTCAATTTCACGTTGGTGCCATGTAATTTTTCAACCGCAATCGTTTCCGGATCCTCAAACACCCATTCATATCCCGGATTAATTTCATTCACGACCAAATAGGCGGCCGGTTCGCGCAACTGCATCTTGCGCCCATTCTTTTTATAATCGTCTTCATCGACCCGAAATGTCTTGCGAATAAACGGGCAGTCGAGCTTGGGAAAATCGGTCATTAATGGAGATTGTTCAGGCATAAATTCAGTATAGCTGCAACTTAAGATTTTTTCTATCGATAACTCGGTAGATTTGAGGGAGGAGATTTTTTGAAAAAAATAATTGCATTTCAATCTCCGTTGCGTCGCATTTCCGACGAGAACTCGCTGCCAACCGCCTGCGGGATTCCGGTAAATGAGGTTGATCGGAAGGAAATTTGGTCAGCCGGGCCGGTTTTGGAGAACGAAGCAAAAATAATTCGGCGATCGAACGACCTATATATATTCATATCCGACCAATATGTGATTTTTTTAAAAACCGTTTCGAATCCCGTTCAAGAAAAATTCCTAAATGACATTGGGCGACTATTTGGGTTCGAAACGCCGATCAGCCTGCTCATTCCAAAAAACAGTGTTGAAGGCAAGATGATCGAAGGTAAAATCAGGGAGGAAGACGACTTGCTTCGAAGTCTGCTTATTGAGTGCAAAAGCCTAAATCTTGAATCCAGTTATATCGCGACAGGATTGCTTCAAGGATGCTCCGGTGAACGATTAACCAAATCTCATTTCCAAGATTTTTCTGTCGAAAAACAGAGAAATCTATTTTACCAAATTGGTAGGGCGACCTCATTTGATATTTTGACAAATAATTACGATCGGTTCGGTTTGGAGGCTACCATCCACACGATGCTTCAGTTGCGTTCGAGACACAGCGGTTCTCTGGTTCGCAATCCCAATCACGGCAATTGGTTGTATGATCCCGAGACAGGCAATATCCGGCTGCTGGATTCGGCCATCGGAATGAACACAATAAATTTAGACGAGTTGACGCTCCGAATCGGGACAATTCAAGATCCGGTCAGGGCAAGTAAATATTTCAAAGATATGCTTGGGTTTTTGCCAGAAATTCTCAGGAACTCTCAAACTATTTCCGATCGGGAGGCGATTGATAATATACGGCGCGGGGCTTTAGACGGGTTCGCAGGCATTGCCCTGGCCGATCATGAATCGATTCTGACAATAGTGGATGAGGTGGCTTTTGCTCAGGTAGAAACAGATTCGATTATACAAAGCAATTTTTTTAATGCGTTGGAAATTTTGCGCGCCATTTTTACCCCTAAGAGCACATCATCTTCACAGAATTCATGTGTAATATTATGATCCTTGGAGTGAAAAAGAAAATTGTAGCGACTCCCACCCGGGCCCAAAAATTGCTCCTCAGATCGACCGATCCCGCTCTTATCGCGTTGGTTTCAAGCCGGCAATAATTGCGATTACCTGATAGAAACAGGTAATTTTTCTTTCAATGTAGCGCTAAACTGCTGATGCGCCCCATTCACTTCCTCATCCGAAAGCGTTCGCTCCGGATCCTGATAAATAAACGCAAATGCCAGACTCTTATTCTCTTTTCCAATCTTTTCCGATTCAAACACGTCAAACAAAAAGAACTCCTTAACCCATTTGGGCTTATTTTCTAAGATCACTTTCTCAATCTCAGCATACTTCAGCGACCTGGGAGTCAGCAGCGCAATATCACGCCGAGTCGACGGAAATTTCGGAATCGGACGAAACGTCTTCTTTTTCGCGGCCGGCATCTTGGCCAGATTCAGAGAAATGTAACCAACGTCGCCATCCAGATCATAACGCCGTAGCAACGATGGATGCACAAACCCCACGACCCCCAAATCCCCATTCACGGACAGCGCTTTTTTGGGATGCAACTCCACCGACCGGCACTCCCCAAACACCACATCTCCGACAATATTTTCAACCAATCCCTTCAATTCCAAAAAGTCACATCCCCCCATCCACAGCGCCGAAAGATGCGTCTCCTCGTCTTGACCTTTAAAGACCTTCCCAATCTCAAAAATCCGAAGTTGTTCCACCTGCCGCTTCCGATTAAATTCCAACACCTTCACATGCGATGGCAACATCGACGCCCGCATCACAGATTCCTCAGGCGCAATAGGATTTCTAAGCGCCAATCCAGGATCTTGATCGTGCGCCTCAATCATCGGAAACGTACACACCTGATAAAACCCATAATCCAGAAGCAAAGATTCAAATCTCCCCTCTCCCCCTGGGAGAGGGGCCGGGGGTGAGGGGAGAGGAGTCCCAATCTTTTCAAACCCCCAAACCCGCGCCACTTCCTCTGCCAAACACGGCCACTCCTGAATATCGAGCTGCCGCCACGATGGCACGATCATCGAAGCCTCTTTATATTCAAACCCCAACCGCCCCAAAATCGAAACCATCTCCGATTCCGGGATCGCCGCACCCAACAACTTATTTATTTGTTCGCTACTAAACGGAATTATTTTTTTTGGCCATTCAATCGTTTTCGGCTGGCCAACCACCGATCCGCCCGCCAGCTCCTGCATCAAATGCGCCGCTCGATCCGACGCCATCACGACACCCTGCGGATCCACGCCCTTCTCAAACCGAATCGAGCTTTCCGTCCTCAAGCCCAAGACAGTTCGGCCTTTGCGAATTCGCCCTGGCTGAAAATACGCCGCCTCCAAAAATACATCGGTTGTTCCGTCATTGATCTCACTATTTTTCGCCCCCATCACACCGGCTGCGGCTACCGGCCGATCGCCATCACAAATCAGCAAAATCTCGGGGCTTAAGGTTCGTTCGTCACCATCCAGAGTGACCATTTTTTCGCTGGCATTTGCGCGCCGCACAACAATTTTATTTCCCAAGCTCTTACGATCGAAGGCATGTAACGGTTGCCCTAATTCCAACAATACATAATTCGTAATATCGACGATCAAACTAATCGGCCGAATGCCGGATAATTGCAATTTTCGCTTCATCCAAAGCGGCGTAGGGTTTTGCTTGATAGTTTTAATTAAACGTCCCGTATAGTGCGGACACCCTTCCTTATCGGCAATTTCGACTGAAATATCGCTATCACCAGGCGCTGCGTTAATGGAACAATCCGGTTTTTTGAGGGGTAAATTCAAGATTGCCGCAACCTCTCGCGCCATTCCGTATATGCTCTGACAATCGCCGCGATTGGGCAAAATCGCAATGTCCAAAATAGTGTCTTTCAAGTGCGCATAGTCAATAAAATCGATACCCAGGGGAGTATCGTTAGGCAAAATCCAAATCCCTTGCGACTCGTCGGCGACACCCAACTCCACCTCGGAACACAGCATCCCGTTGGAATCGACGCCGCGTAATTTGGCCGGCTTAATTTGCAAGCCGGAATTTAAAACCGATCCCGGCAAGCTTACCGGAATTACAGCGCCTTCAAACACATTGGTCGCCGCCGTACAAATCTGATAGCGTTCCTTGCCGTCAAACACCTGTGTCACCACCAATTTATCGGCATTGGGATGCTTTTCGATTTTTTCGATTTTCCCAACGACAATGCCGGACAATTTTTCGCCAACTGGAATAACGGCCTCCACTTCCTGACCCGCCAAACTCAGCCGATCCGCCAACTGTTGCGGCGTTAAATCAATTTTTACAAATTCACAGAGCCATTTAAACGAATATTTCATATCAAAACTGCCTCAAAAACCGCACGTCATTTTCATAAAACAACCGAATATCGTTAATCTCAAACTTGATCATCGCAATGCGTTCAATTCCCAAGCCAAAGGCAAAGCCGGTGACTTCATCAGGATTATAGTTTACGGATCGGAACACATTGCGATTGACCATCCCTGCGCCCAAAATTTCCAACCAACCGGTATGCTTGCACATCCCGCAGCCCTTGCCTTTGCATTGCACGCATTGCACGTCTACTTCAGTCGACGGCTCCGTAAACGGAAAATAGCTCGGTCGAAATCGAACCGCGTGTTCTTTGCCAAACAATTCTTTTAAGAAGAATTCTAACGTGCCTTTCAGATCGGCAAATGTAACGTATTTATCGACATATAGCCCCTCGATTTGATGAAACACCGGAGAATGCGTCACGTCCGCATCCATTCGATAGACTTTTCCAGGGACAATAATTTTGATCGGCGGTTTTTCTTTTTCCATGGTGCGGATTTGCACCGGCGACGTGTGTGTGCGCAACAATTTCCCGGAATTTAAATAAAAGGTGTCGTGCATATCTCGCGCCGGATGATCAGCCGGAATATTCAGCGCTTCAAAATTATAATACTCGCTTTCAATATCCGGACCTTCTTTCACCGCATATCCCAACCGCGAAAAGATCCCGACCGCCTCATCGATCACCTGATTGATCGGATGAATTTT
This sequence comes from uncultured Candidatus Marinamargulisbacteria bacterium, assembly GCA_964349635.1. Classification (GTDB taxonomy): domain Bacteria; phylum Margulisbacteria; class Marinamargulisbacteria; order SXXA01; family CAYGHZ01; genus CAYGHZ01. Next base: position 426 of record CAYGHZ010000090.1, on the reverse strand, counting down.
GCCGGGCGGCGTCCGGCGCGAGGGAAGGGTAGGGTCGCTATCGTCTTGTTCCAGTTTCGCCAATAATTCTTTTTCGCCGAGCGCCCTATTTTTTTCGTCAATCAGCGCCAATAGTTCGGACTTTACATCATTAACCAATTTACCAAACACCGGCCGTTCGTCTGCGGACAACTGAGCCATGACTTTCATGACTTCGGTCAATTCGCCCTTTTTTCCAAAAAACTGCACCTTCACAGATTCTAAATCGGTGACGGTTTGCGTCGCCTCAATCGCCGAAAGCGCTTGAGTTTTTAGGGTATCGAGCTTGGTTTTCATCGGGGTCTTGCTCAGTATAATGGCTTGCAAGTTACTTTCCAATTGCTCAATTTGTTTTCTTTCAAATGTAAAACAACTGCAACAGGCCTGGTTTTTCCTGCATTGATATCT
>CAYGHZ010000089.1:0-8274 GCA_964349635.1 uncultured Candidatus Marinamargulisbacteria bacterium | reverse complement strand
TGATGGGGTTGCGATTGCTTAGTTTTTGGTACAAATTCGCGTTGTGCAGATAGGTGTTGGCCTTGCCTTCTTGGTCAATGGTCGCAAGGTGTTGCGCCCCTACGATTTTGCGGGGTAGGCGGTTGATGAGTTCTTGGGATGAAATATAAGTGGGCTCTTTGATGCGTTCGTGGTTGAACCGATTGTCCGTGCGTTCGATTTTTATTTTTTGTTCGGTGGGAAGAAATTTTAGGCCGCTTTGAATGCCGGCCAATTCACGGGCGCCCACAATATCCGCTTCTTTTTGAACCTTTTCGACATCGGATATTTTTTCGGCCAAAAGATTGCCGAAATCGGTTTCCACGTCCCACTGTTTGTCGGGCCGGACATCGATCCGGAACGCAAACATCGGGGGTTTTATTTCTTCAAATTTTTGGATTTCTAAGTCAGCCATAATCGTTTTAGGTTAGAAGGGTTAAGAGTTTGTTTTCGTTTTTGAGGCCTAGTTTGGAAAGACCGCTCATGGTGTCCAAGCGGCTGTCCACGGTTTCCATATATATTTTTAGGGCTAAGGATCCGCCGATGGTGTTAGTGTCCACCTCTTGGCCGGTACCCAGTTTTACTTTGCCATTATTAGTATTGAGACCGTTTTGCAGGCGGCTGAGTTCATCGAAGAAGTTCCGGCGGGCCATGAATTCGCCAAATGCGAAATCGAAGACCGTTCGAACTTTGTTGGTGTTGAGCAGCTCGTTCGTAGAGCGAGCTAACCCTAATGCATCGATATTGAACTCAGCCATGCCTATTCTCCTTTATTAGCCAGCGGCTGACTTCACGTCGCCCGCGGCCGCTTTGACGGCTTTTGACACTTTGTTCGGAATCGCGGATCGGACTTGGTATCTACTTTCCGATTCCGTTAATTTCAGCTGGGATTGCACCATCGTTCCTAGAGTTGTCCCGCTGTTGTTTTCTTGGTCTAGCGTGTTGCGAATACTTTCTAGGTCGGTGGTGTATTGATTACCTACCGATAGCGCTTCATCCGTACGTAGTGTCGATGTATCTAATTGCACATTATCGCCTGGCATAGGTCACTTCCTTTTTTGTTTTTTTGTTTATATAGATGGAAACCGATGTGATGTGTTGAGGCCCAGTAAGACTACTTTCTTTAGGAACTAATGACTTGCGTCACCTCCGCATAGTGTTTTTCTACCCCCATGTATCGGAGAACCGGCATCCATTTGATGTATTGAAAAAAATTGGTGTGTTAGAATTGTCGTGTGACCCCTTACGAACGATTGGCGCAATTGGACAAGCTGGCTGAGCAGGGCTATGAACCGAACGAAGCCGAGCTGGAATTTGCCTTTAAGTCGGTGTTATCGGCGGATGAAAAAGAGTCGCGCATGGCCTGTGTTTTGCTAACCGGGCTAGACCGAAGTGTTTTGTTGAGGGTGACCGAACGGTTGGCCTCCTACCCCATCCCGACCCAGCTTTTTCTCGTGCCGCTCCTTGCCGCAGCGGAATTTGTCGAGATTTTTTCGTTCTTATTTCGTTATTTGAAAGACATCACCAACCCTGAATTAACAGAACTGACGATAAAGGCCTTGGCTAAAACCGAGTATTTTGTGGTTCCGCTGCTGTTTCATTTTTTGAACGATCCGGATCGGGTGTTTCACGATCGGCTTTTGCGGGTAATTTGGTATATGGGATTTCGAAAGCTGCAGCCGTATTTGACGATGTTTCCCGTGCTTCCGTTTGAAGCGGAGTTTCGGGAGTTGTTTGGGGATGACTTGATTGAGAGCTTATATACATAACAAGAATTTTCCGTGCATGATTTCGCCGATTTTGTGCGATGTATAGGACATCATGTGGGCGCGCGCTAATCTAGATAATACTCCGGAAATTTATGGCGTCATTCGGAACGACGGCCTTCGACGGGCTCAGGCCTCGGCATTAAAACAAGCGTCGACGGATCGGGTTGCGGATACCGCGACGTTTCATGTGAACGAACCAGGGATTGCGGATCCGTATTTGCGGCATAAACTGTTGGATTATTTGGATTCGTTGCCGGTTTCCGTATTTAGCCTGGCCCAGTGCGTGTCGATTCGAACGTATTTGACTGAGGGCATCCGATCGTTATCGATAGATGAAACTGCGCCGGTAAGGGAATTTTTGGCGGCAACCTTGGGGCCACGCACGCACGCGCAATTGGGCCTGTCGCAAGATCAGCTTTCAAAAATTCGAACAGCAATGGAGCCTTTGCCCGACCTGCGCCAAGAATTTTTGGATACCGCCACGCAATTCCGTGCCTATTTTGAAAACCAAATGAACCCGGCGGAGCTTAAATTCCGACGCCGGATGTACCTGGTAAACCCCAACGACAAGGAAATCGCCGAGTTGTCCAACCAGCTTTATGAACAGGGCACACTGTATCACGGGATGTCGGTTCGGCAGATTGCGGAGGCCACGCTGGATTTTGTTCAGCGGCATTATCGTTATGCTCCGGATCCGAACCGCGACTATTGGCAACACGTCAAAGAAACGATCGCCCTAAAAAGCGGAGACTGCGAAGATTTGGCGATTTTGGAAGCGTCTCTTTTGATGCATGTGTTGCAACAAAAAGGGTATTCCGGCGATCAGGTGCGCGATATGGTCTCCCTTTCCGCAGGAACGCTTACGCTACCGGATGGGCGTCAAAAGGGCCACATGGTCGTGCGTTTGGACGGGATGATTTTGGACGCGACGTCGGATAAAGGGCCGACCGAAGCCACCGCGTTTCCGTTTGAGCGGGTGTTTGATTTTAACGATCGGCGATTTGAGGCTTTTGAACACATTGATCGGTCGTTTTCCACCAGCGCGGAGGCTGTTCAATTCCATTTAGATCTTATTAGGCACGAGGATCCTAATAACTCCACTTATGACCCGTGGACCGATCCGGCCAACAAACATACGGTTATTTACGGCATTAACAGCGCTATGCGCCAATTGGAAAAATATACCCGCGTCACTATCGATATCCCCCGCGTCGACCATGGATTTCTGTACGTTAATCTTAGCGTTAACGATCCGCTGCTTGGCGCCGGCCAATACGAATTCAGCTATAGCAAGGACACGCTTGCCGGAGGCGCCCCAAAGCCCGGTACAGACCTTGCGCGCGTTGACAATACTGATTTTAGAGACTCCGACCGATTTATTTTTGACGTCTCGAGCGGTCGATTTGTGCTGGCGGACAACGGCCTGTGGAAAACCGACGGAAAGCGAGGATATTATCATCAGATCGATGATCCTGATCGAATTAACAGACTAAGGGCCGGCGAAGGCTTTGTTCGATCCACGTTTTATGTTCAGGACGCCGACACTAAGTTCCGGGCGTTGGAGAAAACCGCCGACAATAAGTTCTTTTACAAAACATCGGCCACCGATATTCATTTTGTTAGTCTGAACGCCGGTTTGGTTTACGAACGCAAGCCCCTGTACCGACTGATCCTGCCCAGCGCCACCGAAGAAGCCCGTCAAAGCATGACGCCGATCGGGCAGTCGGGCGTCACCAACACCGTTCATTTTGGGATTGATCTGCAAGACTCCGCCGGACCGAGAAGCTTTATTAGCGAAGGAAGCGACAGTCCTGATGCCCAAAAAGCGTTAATTACGATGGAACGTCATGTTCTGGGTAGCGGGCTTTTAGCCATGTTGCCTCCCACCCTATTGTGGAATTCAATTTTTTCAGCTTTTCCTGAAACCAAAATTTCCATTGCGCTCACCGCTTTTATGAAGACCTTGGCGGTGACAACCAGCGCAGGTATTCCCAAGGTTCCCGGCCTTGGCGACGTTTCGCTGCAGGTCCCTCATTGGGAGGCGAAAATCAATGAAAAGGCGTTGATTAACTATGTCAACGGCATCCGAGAAGCCGTTAACCGCGTCGCCATGCTGTTTTATGTCGGCGCCGCCTATGAAGATTTTGTGATTAACGCAGGCCTGGAAATTGAAGAACGGGATCAAAACGAAATAAGCCAGGCAAGAAGTGAAGATGACAACCAGCGCAACAAGTTTATGAACACCATGAACAAGTTCCAAGAAAAACTCATGAGCGGATCGCAGGAAGTCGCCGACAATATTTTCGATTTCGTAAACTCTACCAACAACGGCGAATTTGAACGGGGTCGATTGGAAGTTGAAAAATTTCCTCGCGTGGTCGATACCGGACAACAAGGGGAAGAAGGTCCGCTGGATTTTCTGATCAACTTTTTCGCCAACATCAGCGCGGATTTGGTGAATGAGGTAACCGGCATTTTCGATTTTTATAAATCGTTCCGGAAAATGCAACTTATGGGTAAGGCCGCCACGCTCCACGCCGAAAACACCAAGGCGATGATGGACTATGCGATGGAGATCAGCAAGGGTCGATTTAATTTCGAAACCGGGCATTTTGAGGGTGGACTACGATTGTGGACGGAAGACGCCTCTCAAGATGCCACCCAAAGCCAGATTATTAAAGACGCGCGATACCGGGATAACCCGCTCAATTTCGGCAAAAAAGTCTGGGACGCGATGGAAGGATCGGCCGCAGATCAAAAACGGCTAGGCTTGGTTGGCCTTGACTTTCTGAACAAGGAAATGGAACGGCTAGGTCTGGAGATCGGCAACCAATCGGACGGCGTCAATGCCAGAATTAGGGACTCGCAGGGGAATGAACGGCCCACACTTTATAGCGGCATCAATGACAGCAGCGCATTTGCGCCGTTTGGCATTACATCCAACATTGGTGGCAAGTTAATGTATACGTTTGGCCGCCTTCCTCAGGAAGGGACACCGGATTCGGAATGGGTGTTTGCTTCCGCCTCTGAACGTCCGCGCCGGGACATCAGTTTTACTCCGCCGGAAAAACCGACCGGAGACACCGGCGCCGCTCAGCGCTATCAAGCCCAAAAGAAAGAAATCGACGATCTCAAAACACAAATCAGCGATCTAAAAATAGCGATCAACGCCCTGCCCCCGAACGACCCTCAATTGGTCACAAAACGGAGAGAATTGTGGGTCGCCCAAGAAAACCTGATCGAAAAGCTGGGCGGTATTGATAACCGTCTTGAAGGAGCCAGGACAAAGATCCAGACCAATGCGGACGGTGATGGCAGCGCCGCACAATTTATTAACACTATGACACCGGTAAAAGCATCGCTTGCCACTCAAAAATCTACGATTACTAATCTGGAATCGTCGAATGGTTCCGATAGCCAAAAAAATACGGCGTATTCGTCCTATTCAACCACGTTGGATCAGGCCATTGCGTTAATGGCGCCCAACGCACCCTCGCAACAAGACCCCACATCCGATATCAACGCCGCGCAGACCAATGCCAACCGGCAGGTTAAAACCAATGAAGTCCACTTGGCCGACTTCTCCGGACGGCGGCAAAGCGCCTATCTGGATTACAACACCGGCAAACAAGTTTTGCTGTATCAATCGATCATCAATTTCCAAAATTTTATCCGCACCTCCGTCATGCTCAAGCAACTGGAATGGCGCAAGCGGAAAGAAATCGCCGGGCAAATTTCGGAAAATCCCGGCTCGTCCGGCGTCTCCGGAATGGAAAGCTACGTGACTCAGGTAATGAATGCCGAGTTTAACAAACAGGCCGCCGGATTTGATAAGATGAACACGGCGGCGCAATCGTTGTTTAGCGCCCTCAATACATTGGCCTTGGCCCGCATCGAACGATTCAAAGCCGATCTTCAGATTGTCCTAAGATCGGCAAAATACTCGGTTGATAAAGCGATTGAGCGGATAACCTACGCCGCAGGCACCGCCATTGGCCCTTTTACCTTACCGGCGGGATTTGATGTCACTTATTGGAAAAGCGCCCTGAACACGACCGCAAGCAGTTTCGCCGGCGTTGTGTTTGCCGGTCTCAATCTGGCGATTGAAGGCAGCACGGTGGAATGGAATACGCCGAAAGTGATTCAATTGTCGGAGAACGAACTTAATTACCGATCGACGTCCATCGAAAAGACCCAATCCGCTACCGCCGCCGAGGGCGTGTCACGGCGCGACTCCACCGGCCAACCCAACTTATTTAAGGTAAATGCAGCGTATAACTCCTCCCCGATGGAAACCTATTGGGCCAACATCGCGATAGCCAACATGCTCAGCGCGAGAATGCAGCTTAATAAAACAGAGGAAAAGCATTTTGTAGTCGGTACCCGAAGTAAGTTGACCGAATGGGATCCCATTACTCTGCCTGAATTTGTGGCCAATCGTGGAGACGGGTTTTTTATTACGGACGGCCTTCGGATGTTCAACACAGAGCGTCCGGTTGTTAATTTTTATAACCGTATTAGGGCTCTTTTAACCACCATGAAAGCGTTTTTCGACGCGGTGGAAGGCGTGTTTGTCGACATGTTCGGAACCCAAAAAGCGGGTAGCTTGTCGCGTTTCGAATCCCAAATCGACAGCATTATCGGGGTCTCGCAGAGAATAGACTCCGGCCTTAAGAGCGAAGTTTCCAACATCAACACGGCCGCAGACCCGGTATTTACCAAGGAAAAGGCGCTCAATACGGCGGAGTTTGGTCTTTTGGACTCCGGACTCGACGCCGCAATCTCCGTGTTGGCATTCGTGGGACAATTTCCCACCGGGGCCCTTGCTCAGTCCTTCGCGGCGCTGGGCCGAGAAATCGTTACCACGACCCGCAACAATTTGTTTGGGCCATTTGCGCCCTATGCCGCCGGTTATCGCTACACCGTCAGCAGCGTTGATAAAACCGGTCGCCGTGCCCAAGATGACCCAGGGCGAGCCCCGGGCACCTATTTGAAAGAAACCCGCGCGGGGCAAATTTCACCCGGACACGAGCCGCCGCCGGGCTTGACTACGTCCTTTGACGAAACCTTCGTTGGCGACGATACCGGTGATAGGCGTCCCGTTATCGATCCCGCCAAATACAATCAGAACGCCCCCACCGTGGTGGATGAGCTCAACGAAGCATGGTTTGCAAGCGCCAACGCCACTATAGTCGGGCCCGTCGACAACAGCGCCATCCCTCCTGAAAAAAAACTCATTAACACCGCCCCATGGATCGGCCCCGGCGGACGAGGCGGCTACTACGCGCCCGACGCTCTCAAGCACAAACTTAACCAATCTGCCCCCTGGTTTTACCTGGATGAAAAAGAAAAGCAAACCTTTCACACGTTTTATCACAGCGCCACGGCGAAATCGTTTGGGAATCTTGAAAATCGGAACTTAAGTACAAAAGCGACGACTGACGCCCAAAAAGAGCTAAACGCAATTATGTCGCTTCGCGTTATGTTCGCCACGATTGAGAAGGCGCTTTACAGCGCCAAACAGGCGGCTCTCAGGGATTTGGGGGCCGTTAGCAGCAGCGCCAACATTCTCGACGCCATCATGGGACTGACCGATCAATACAATCAAATGGAATTGACCGCTCTTAACGATCTCTTGGACGAATGGAACGCTCGAATGGTCGCCTGGAACAACTATTACCAAGGCGTCATTATCAATTTGCCCCTGCAATTGGCGTTGGCACCGGTCACCATCACCGCCTTCTATTTATTTGGGGGATTTTCGGACCCCGGACATGGCAAGGAATACGAAGACTATAAGGAAAAAATGCAGAAAGCGCAGACGACCCGATCGTTGGCAACTATCGTCGGCGACATGACGATCGGACTTTTGGCCTTAATCAACCGCATTCAACCTGACAAGCCGAAATCTCAAATCTTGAACTACGTCGACAAAGACGCCGATCGAACTACCGTCGCCGCCTCCATCGCCGCGGGGAAAGAAGAAAAAGAAAAAAAGGAAAAAGAAAAGGAAGGAAAGCAACGTCAGGTTCAGCAATTGGAAGACATTCAAAATAGCGGGGGAACGTTAACCGGCGCGCAAGAAGAAACCCTGCGAAACACTCGCGCAGACATATCGCAAATCGACAAGCAATTGGAAGCGATTGATACCAAGTTGTTCACAGATATTGGTGCAGACATCAAAAATATCGGATTTGAAAGCGACGCGGGCGAAGAAGTGGGCGCCGAAAATTCGCTGAATCTGTCGTCTTCGGGCAAATTCGTTTTTAACAAAGCGGCGGCTGCCAAATCAAAGAAGCACCTGGAACGCAAGTTTCGTCAATTGAAACTAAGAGAAGAAATTGCCACCGCCCTTCAAAGCGCTATCAGTGACGCCGCCTCTGATTTCGGCACCCCGGGCAGCGGTACCACGGGATCGTTGGCCAAAGTGTTGGGATTGTATAAAAGCACGGAGGGCCAAATGGCTGACGCGGTCGAACGCGGCATG